>NZ_BAAAUG010000109.1:0-14701 GCF_039533825.1 Streptomyces rectiviolaceus | reverse complement strand
CGCCCGCGCTCGGCGAGCCCGCCGCGGAGAAGACCGAGTGCGAGGAGTGGTACGAGCGGGCTGCCGAGCAGGGGCACCGGCGTGCGCAGGTCCGGGTCGGGATGCTGGCCGCGGGGCGCGGGGATGTCGTCGAGGCGGCGCGTTGGTACCGCCTTGCGGCGGACGCGGGCAGCCGGAACGGCGCGTTCAACCTGGGGCTGCTGCTGGCGCGTGAGGGCAGTGAACCCGAGGCCGCGCTCTGGTGGACCCGCGCCGCTGACGCGGGGCACGGCCGGGCCGCGTTGCGGCTCGCGCTGCTCTACGCCCGGCGCGGGCAGCTGGTGGAGGGGCAGCGGTGGGCTTCCCGTGCCGTTGAGCTGGGGCCCGCGGAGGTTTCCGAGCGGGCGGGCCGGCTGCGCGAGGCGTTGCAGCAGGAGCTGACCGCGTAGGCCAGAAGGCCTGCGGAACGCCTGCCCACAGCGGGGCGCCGGAACGGATTTGCGCTGGTCGTCGCCGTTGACGTACGGTTACAACACAACGGCGCGGGGTGGAGCAGCTCGGTAGCTCGCTGGGCTCATAACCCAGAGGTCGCAGGTTCAAATCCTGTCCCCGCTACTAAAGGCCAGAGGCCGGGAAGCATTAGCTTCCCGGCCTCTGGTGTGTTCAGTGGCGCTTGATCAAGACGGCTTGATAAAGACGGCTCGTCAAGACGGCTTGTGGCCCACCGCCTCCTCGTACAGCCTGCGGTCCACCGCCTTCCCCTCCGGGACCTTGTCGCCCTTGGCGACGCCCGCCGCCTCGTACGCAGCCTGGAGCCGGTCCGTCGTGCCCTTCCGGATCTCCCAGTCCATGCGCAGGGACGGAGTCGACCTCAGGACCGCCTCGTCGGTCTTCAGGAGCTTCGCGAGATCGGCCACGAAGGTCTTGTCCGCCTTGTAGTCACCGGCGAAGTACGTGTTCACGGTCCTGATGTACGCGCGCAGCAGGGCGACGCCCGCGTCCGGGTCCTCGTTGAGGAGATTGGGGCCGAACAGGAGGCCGCCGAGCGGTTCGCCCTGAGGCTGGCCGCCGAGGTACGCGTACTGCTTGTCGCCGTCGACCTTGCGCCAGACCGGGTCGAGGAGCCAGGCGGAGTCGGTGCCGCCGTTCTGCAGGGCGGTCAGGACGTCCGCCGAGCCCAGCTGCTGGAACTGGATCTTGTCGAGGCCGCCGCCGTGCTTCTTCAGGGTCTTGCCCATGGGGTACGAGATGACCGAGCCCTTGCCGATCATGGTGCCGAGCTTGCGGCCCGCCATCGGGACGTGCGCCGCGCTCTCGCCCTTCTTCAGCTTCACCCACAGGCCGCTCTTGGACCGGGGGTCGGGGGAGAAGTTGCCGGCCGCCCACTTGATGGTGAAGCCGCTGGTGATGCCGTTCATGACGGCGGCCTCGGGGGCGGCCCACTGGGCGTCGATGTCTCCCTTGGCCAGGAGCGGGAGGGCGTCGGGGGTCGGGAGCACCTTGAGGTGGACGTCCAGGCCCTCCTTCTTGAACTCACCCTTCTCTACGGCCATTTGGAGAGGCGCGACGTACTCGGCGCTCAGCGTTCCGGTCGCGATGGTGAGGCTGCGCTCCTTGGGCAGGGGGCGCGGGGCAGGTGCGCCCTTGTCGCAGCGGGCGGGCGCCCGGTCCTCGGCGAGGTCGGCCGGGTCCGTCCAGCTGCCCTTGCCGCAGCCGGGGACCGCCTTGATCGCGCGGGGCTTCGCGGACGCCGCCGAGTCCGTGGTGGTGTCGTCCTCCTTCGCGCAGCCCGCGGAGGCGAGCAGCGAGCCCGCGAGGAGCAGCGTGAGGGCCGAGACGCGGGTGCGGGTGCGGGTATGCATGGCGCCTCCGAGCGCATTCGTACGTACGTTCATGACTGGCTTCTGCCGCGGTCGCGCGGGGCCCACGGAGTGAGCAACCGACCTGCGATCCGCACCAGTTCGGAGAAGACGACGCCGAGCACGGCGACGCAGACGATGCCGACGAACATCACGTCGTTCTGGAACAGCGCCCGGGAGTCGAAGATCAGGTGGCCGAGGCCGTTCGACGCCGCGATCTGCTCCGACGCGACGATCACCAGGACCGCGACACCCGCCGCGATCCGCGCGCCAACGAGCACGGCGGGCAGCGAGGCGGGCAGCAGGACATGGCGGAACATCTGCCACGGCGACGCACCGAAGACCTGGCCCGCGTCGCGGTGGCCGGAGGGCACGGCGAGCACCGCCGCCATCGTCGAGATCCAGACGAAGAAGAAGACGGTGGCTGCCACGAGCGCGATCTGCGGGCCCTCCCCGAGGCCGAACATGTTCAGGAAGACGGGCAGCAGGGCGAGCTTCGGTACGACGTACAGCGCGTCCAGGAGCGGTTCGAGCGCCGCGCGTACGAGGGAGAGCGAGCCCATGAGGAGGCCGAGCGCATAGCCGGTGACCGTGCCGATCGCGTACCCGGCGAGCACGCGCTTGAGCGTGGCCCACACGTCGGGCCACAGATCGCCGTCCGCCGCGCGCTCCCAGCCGTCCTCGAGGATGGTCTGGGGCGCGGGGTAGACACGGTCGTCGATCCAGCTCTGGGTGGCGGCCAGTTGCCAGAGGAGGATCAGGGCGAGGGGGACGGCGACGGCGAGGCCGATCTCCAGGGTGCGGCGCCTGCGGTGGGTGCGGGTGGGGTGGAGTTCCTGGGGTCCTGGCCTGCGGACGAGCACGCTGTCCTCGGGGGCTGCCGCCTTGCGCGGGGTGGCCGTCGTCATGCCGGGACCGCCTCGTCCTCGCGGACCACCTCGCCGCGCAGCAGGTCCCACAACTCGCCCTTGAGGGCGGTGAATTCGGGGGTCGCGCGTACGTCGCCGGTGCGGGGCCTCGGGAACGGCGGGCGGTGTTCGGCGATGATGCGGCCCGGCCGGGCCGACATGACCAGGACGCGGTCGCCGAGCACGATCGCCTCTTCGAGGCTGTGGGTGATGAAGAGGGTGGTGGTGCGGGTGGTCTGGGTGAGGTCGAGGAGCTCGTCCTGGAGGATCGTGCGGAGCTGGGCGTCCAGGGCCGCGAAGGGCTCGTCCATCAGGAGGATCTCGGGCTCCACGGCCAGGGCGCGGGCGATGGCCACGCGTTGGCGCATGCCGCCGGAGAGGGTGGCGGGGTAGGCGTCGGCGAAGTCGGCGAGGCCCAGGCGGGTGAGCCAGTCGGTGGCCCGGGCGTCCGCCTCGCGGCGGGGGACCTTCTGGATGTCCAGGCCGAAGCGGACGTTGGCCTGGACGGTCTTCCAGTCGTAGATGCCGTAGTCCTGGAAGATCATCGCTGCGGGGCGCGGGTCCGCCGTGCGGATCTTCAGCTCTCCCCTGCTGGGCCGCAGGAGGCCTGCGGCTATGCGGAGGAGTGTTGATTTTCCGCAGCCGGAGGGGCCGACTATGCAGGTGAATTCGCCGGGGGCGACGGTGAGGTCTACCGGGCCTAGCGCGTCCACGGCTCTGGCGCCGCGGCCGAACGTTCTCGTCACTGCGTGGGCTTCTAGTTTGGGGTGCGGATCTCCCACGGGGTCTCCTCGCGGAGGGCAGGCGGATATTTGGGCCCGCCGACGATATGACGCACCGTCAGATTCCGGAAGAGGTCTGCCCTGGCTGAGATTCGCTGCCGACTGCCGACCGTGGTCGGTTTGTGCCCACCCGTTCCGCCCTTGCGGAACGCCTGCCCACAAACCGACAGACTGCTACGCCGCCGCGCAGTTCGGGCATGTGCCCCTGTAGGTGACGTCCGCGCCCTCGATCGTGAAGCCGAAGCGTTCCGAGTCGGGGAGGCTGCTCAGGGGGTTGCCCGTGGGGTGGACGTCGCGGATCGTGCCGCACTGCGCGCACACCAGGTGCTGGTGGGGGCGGTGGGCGTTCGGGTCGTACCGCTTGGCCCTGCGGTCCGTCGAGACCTCGAGGACCTCACCGAGGGTCACCAGCTCGCCCAGGGTGTTGTAGACGGTGGCCCGGGAGATCTCGGGCAGCTTGTCCACCGCGCGGGAGTGCACCTCGTCCGCGGTCAGATGTACGTGATCCCCGTCGAGGACCTCGGCCACGACGCGCCGCTGTGCGGTCATGCGCCAACCGCGTCCGCGCAGTCGTTCCAACAGGTCGCTCATGTGAACCAGCCTAGCAGGCGAAGGACCTAAGTCCCGACGAGGTGTGACTTTGGATGTTTACTTGACTTAGACAAAGTCCATCGTAGGATCAGGGACAGGCAAACGCCAAGGACAGGACTTGCAGGAATGACGCAGGAGGCGCACGTGACGCAGGGACCGCTCACCACGGAGGCCGGCGCGCCGGTCGCCGACAATCAGAACAGTGAGACCGCTGGTGTCGGCGGTCCGGTGCTCGTGCAGGACCAGGCGCTGCTGGAGAAGCTCGCGCACTTCAACCGCGAGCGCATCCCGGAGCGCATCGTCCACGCGCGCGGTGCCGGTGCGTACGGCACCTTCACGCTGACCCGTGACGTCTCGCAGTGGACGCGTGCGAAGTTCCTCTCCGAGGTCGGCAAGCAGACGGAGACCTTCCTCCGGTTCTCCACCGTCGCGGGCAACCTCGGCTCCGCCGACGCCGTGCGCGACCCCCGTGGCTTCGCGCTGAAGTTCTACACGGAGGAGGGGAACTACGACCTGGTCGGGAACAACACCCCCGTCTTCTTCATCAAGGACGCCATCAAGTTCCCCGACTTCATCCACACGCAGAAGCGCGACCCGTACACGGGCTCGCAGGAAGCCGACAACGTGTGGGACTTCTGGGGCCTGAGCCCCGAGTCGACCCACCAGGTCACCTGGCTCTTCGGTGACCGCGGCATCCCGGCGACGCTGCGCCACATGAACGGGTACGGCTCGCACACGTACCAGTGGAACAACGAGGCCGGCGAGGTCTTCTGGGTCAAGTACCACTTCAAGACCGACCAGGGGATCAAGAACCTGACGGCGGCCGACGCGGCGAAGCTCGCGGGTGAGGACGCCGACTCCCACCAGCGCGACCTCCGCGAGGCCATCGAGCGCGGCGAGTTCCCGTCCTGGACCGTGCAGGTGCAGATCATGCCGGCGGCCGACGCGGCGACCTACCGCTTCAACCCGTTCGACCTCACCAAGGTGTGGCCGCACGAGGACTACCCGCCGATCGAGATCGGCAAGCTGGAGCTCAACCGCAACCCGGAGAACATCTTCGCCGAGGTCGAGCAGAGCATTTTCTCGCCCGCGCACTTCGTGCCCGGCATCGGTCCCTCGCCGGACAAGATGCTGCAGGGCCGCCTCTTCGCGTACGGCGACGCCCACCGCTACCGCGTCGGCATCAACGCCGACCACCTGCCGGTGAACCGCCCGCACGCCACCGAGGCGCGCACCAACTCGCGTGACGGCGCGCTGTACGACGGCCGCCACAAGGGTGCGAAGAACTACGAGCCGAACTCCTTCGGCGGCCCGTTCCAGACGGACCGGCCGCTGTGGGTGTCCACCCCGGTCACCGGTGGCACGGGCAACCACGAGGCCCCCTCGCACGCCGAGGACAACGACTTCGTGCAGGCGGGCAACCTCTACCGCAAGATGTCCGAGGACGAGAAGGCGCGTCTGATCGAGAACCTCGCGGGCAACATCGCGGGTGTCTCGCGCGACGACATCGCCGAGCGCGCGATCAACAACTTCCGCCAGGCGGACGGTGACTTCGGCAAGCGCCTCGAGGCCGCGGTCCAGGCCCTTCGCCCCCTTTCCGCCTAAACCGGCGGCGCTCTCGCGGAGGTGGTGCTCGCCGTGGGGGTTCCTCAATTGATGGTTGCGGTTTAGTACGGCGCCTGTGCGGACCTTTCCGTACAGGCGCCGTCGTGTGATCAGGCGGGGACGCGGCGCCTGCTCGGGGCCCAGCAGCGGATGATGTCGCGGACCGAGACGATGCCGATCGGTTCGTTCCCGTCCATCACGATCAGGTGCCGGAAGCCGCCGTGCGACATGGCGTCGGCCGCCTCCTCCAGAGTCCATGACGGGGCGGCGAAGACGACATCGGTCGTGGTGTGCGTGCCGGCGGTCTCGGTGTCGGGGTTCTGGCCGAGCCCCAGCGAGATGAGGACGTCGCGCTCGGTCAGGATTCCCAGACCGGAGTTGTCAGCGTCGAGGACGACGGCCGCGCCGACGCGGCGCGTCGACATCAGCCGGGCCGCCTGGCGCAGTGTGTGGGCGGGACCGATGGTGAGGACCATCGTGCTCATGGCGTCGCGGACGAGCATGGGCTGAGCCACCTCCTGGGTGGACCGCTGGAGAAGCGATTCACAAGTTCACAAGTGGGGGGACTCTCAGAGTCGCAGCCATGCGGGTCGTCAACAAGGGGGCGCGTGCCGCCAGTTCAGGGCGTGCGCCCGAGGGGCGTACGCCTCAGTAGCGCTGGTTGAGGTAGCCGAGCAGCTCGTCGTGGAGCAGGCCGTTCGATGCCGCCGCGTTGCCGCTGTGCGGGCCCGGAGCGCCATCGAGGCCGGTGAAGGTGCCGCCCGCCTCGGTCACGATGATCGCGGTCGCCGCCATGTCCCAGAGCGAGAGCTCGGGCTCCGCGCAGATGTCGATCGAGCCCTCGGCGACCATCATGTACGGCCAGAAGTCGCCGTACCCGCGCGTGCGCCAGACCGCGCGGGTGAGGTCCATGAACCCGTCCAGGCGGCCCTGTTCCTCCCAGCCCGTGAGCGAGGAGTACGCGAAGGACGCGTCCTGGAGCCGCGAGACCTTGGAGGCCTTGAGCCGGGTCGCCGAGGTCAGGCTGCGCCCGGTGAAGGCACCCGCGCCCTTCGCCGCCCACCAGCGCCGGCCGAGCGCGGGCGCCGACACGACACCCACCACCGGCTGGAAACCGCCCTCGCCCGCCTCCATCAGGGAGATCAGCGTGGCCCAGACCGGCACGCCGCGTACGTAGTTCTTGGTGCCGTCGATCGGGTCGATCACCCAGCGGCGGGGGCCCGTGCCCTCGACGCCGAACTCCTCGCCGAGGATCGCGTCGCGCGGCCGCCCCCGCTTCAGGTTCGACCTGATCAGCTCCTCGGCCGTTTTGTCCGCCTCACTCACCGGCGTCATGTCCGGCTTGGTCTCGACCTTGAGGTCGAGGGCCTTGAACCGGTCCATCGTCGCGGCGTCGGCGGCGTCCGCGAGGACGTGGGCAAGACGCAGATCATCGTGGTAGTCGGGCATGAGTGAACAGTATCGATCTCGTTGTGCCTGAGCCACAGCGCCGTATGTCCGGGCCATTCCGGGACATGACGTATACCGTGCCAGGTCGCGCCCGGGCTATTGACACCGCCTCCGAGCACGTCAACTCTGGCCGCAGAGCCGCTGCGGCCCCGGGAGGCGACGATGCCTGCAGCACGGGAATCCTTACTGGACGCAGCCCGCACGGCGCTCGCCCGCCGGCCCTGGCCAGGCGTTCGCATGGTCGATGTCGCGGCCACCGCCGGGGTGTCCCGGCAGACCCTCTACAACGAGTTCGGCAGCAAGGACGGCCTCGCGCGCGCCCTGCTCCGCCGCGAGTCGGACGCGTATCTGCACGGCGTGGAGCGCGCGTTGGCCGTGGAGGGCGGGCCGGTGGACCGGCTCGCCGCCGTGAGCGCGTGGACGATCGCGGCCGCGCGGGGGAACGAGCTCACGCGGGCCATGCTCACCGGCTGCTGGAGCGAACGCCTGCCCGCGCCGAGCGGGCCCCGGGCCTCCGCTTCGCCCGTACCGGCACAGCGGCGTGCGGACGCGGGTGTCCCCTCGCCCGCCGAACTGCTCGCCCTCGTCCGGGAGAAGGCGGTGAACGCGCTGAACGGCAGGGCGCGGCCGAAGGACACGGAAGAGCTGGCCATGGCCTGCGAGAGCGCCGTGCGGATGGCGCTGTCGTACGTCGTCGCGCCCTCGACGGCGGGCGAGGATCCGGTGGAACTGGTGCGCGGGGTCCTCGGGCGATGGATCAACGCCTGAGGGTCCGGCACTGGCGTGCTCAGTGGGCGGAGCCCGAGAGCTGCAGGCCGATGACGCCGGCGATGACCAGCGAGATGGAGACGATCTTGAGGGTGGAGACCACGTCGCCGAGGAAGATCATTCCGTAGATCGCGGTGCCCGCGGCGCCGATGCCCGTCCAGACCGCGTACGCGGGACCCACGTCGAGCTTCCGCAGCGCGAGCGTGAGCAGGCCGAAACTGCCCAGTGCGAAGGCCGCGAAGGTGATCGTCGGCCAGAGCCGGGTGAAGCCGTGCGAGAGCTTGAGACAGACCGCGAAACCGGTCTCCAGGAACCCCGCGACGATGACCAGCAGCCACGCCATGTATCTGCCTCCCGCAACCGTACGTTCGGTGACCGCTTCGCCTGGCTTGGGTCAGGCATGGTGCGATTATGCCCTTGCCACTGTGCCTGGGGCGCAAACAACGGCGAGGTCAGTCGTCCTCGCGTCGCTCACGGGTCGCGAGGAGCCTGCGCAGTGAGTAGAGCCGCTGCGGATCCGCGTGCCCCTCCGCCACCCACGCGTCGAGCGCGCAGTCCGCCTCGTCGTGGCTGCACGCGCGCGGGCAGCCCTCCGTCCCCGGCACCAGGTCGGGGAAGGCGAGGATGACGCGGGACGGGTCGACGTGGTGCAGGCCGAAGGACCGCACGCCGGGCGTGTCGACCACCCACCCGCCGCAGCCGGCCAGGGGGAGCGCGAGCGCCGACACGGTGGTGTGCCTGCCGCGGCCCGTGACGGCGTTGACGTGCCCGGTGCTGCGCCGCTGCTCCTCCGGGACCAGGGCGTTGACCAGCGTCGTCTTGCCCACTCCGGAGTGGCCGACGAACGCGGTGATCTTGCCGTCGAGCACTTCGTGCACCCGGGCGAGCTCCGCGCCGTCGGTGAACTCCTCGCGGCTGGTGACGACATAGGGCATGTCGAGCGTGGAGTAGGTCTCCAGGATCTTGTCGGCTGACGCCAGGTCGGACTTGGTCAGGACGAGGAGCGGCGTGAGACCGCCGTCGTACGCCGCCACGATGCAGCGGTCGATCAGGCGTGTGCGCGGCTCCGGATCGGCGAGGGCCGTGACGATGGCGAGCTGGTCCGCGTTGGCGACGACCACCCGCTCGTAGGGGTCGTCGTCGTCGGCCGTGCGCCGCAGGACCGACGTACGCGGTGAGATGCGCACGATGCGCGCGAGAGTGTCCTTCTTGCCGGAGAGATCGCCGACGAGCGAGACCCGGTCACCCACCACGGCGGCCTTGCGGCCCAGTTCGCGGGCCTTCATGGCCATCACGATCCGGTCGTCGACCAGGACGGTGAGGCGGCCACGGTCGACGGTGAGGACCATGCCGTCGGAGGCGTCCTCGTGCTTGGGCCTGATGTGGGTGCGGGGGCGGTTGCCCTTGCGGTTGGGGCGGACGCGGATGTCGTCCTCGTCGGGGTTCTTTCCGTAGCGGCGCATGTCTGGATCAGCCCGTCAGTTCCCGAGCATTCCGGTCCAGAGGTCGGGGAAGTCGGGCAGCGTCTTCGCCGTCGTCGCGACATTCTCGATCTGTACGCCCTCCACCGCCAGGCCGATGACGGCGCCCGCGGTGGCCATGCGGTGGTCGTCGTACGTGTGGAAGATCCCGCCGTGCAGGCGGCGCGGACGGATGTGCAGGCCGTCGGCGGTCTCGGTGACGTCGCCGCCGAGTTCGTTGATCTCCTTGGTGAGGGCCGCCAGGCGGTCCGTCTCGTGCAGCCGCAGGTGGGCGACGCCGCGCAGGGTCGAGGGGGAGTCCGCGAGGGCCGCGACGGCCGCGATGCCGGGGGTGAGCTCGCCGACCTCGCTCAGGTCCACGTCGATGCCGTGGATCGAGCCTGAGCCGGTGAACACGAGCCCCTGCTCGGTCAGTTCGCAGGAACCACCCATCTCGGTGAAGATCTCCCGCAGCTTGTCGCCGGGCTGCGTGGTGTGCGCGGGCCAGTCGGGGACGGTCACGCGGCCGCCGGTGACCAGGGCCGCGGCCAGGAACGGCTGGGCGTTGGAGAGGTCGGGCTCGACGGTCAGATCGCGGCCGAGGAGGGCGCCGGGGGTGACCCGCCACACGTTGGGCTCGCCGCCCGACTCCGGGGTGTCCACCTGGGCGCCGACCGCGCGGAGCATGTCGACGGTCATCCGGATGTGCGGCATGGAGGGCAGGGCGGAGCCGGTGTGACGCACCTCGACACCCTGGTTGAAGCGCGGGCCCGAGAGCAGCAGGGCGCTCACGAACTGCGAGGACGAGGAGGCGTCGATCTCGACCGGGCCGCCGTCCAGGGCGCCGCCGCCGTGCACGGTCAGCGGCAGCGCGCCGCGGCTGTCGTCGTCGATGCGGGCGCCGAGCGCGCGCAGGGCGTCGATCACGCCGTTCAGCGGACGCTCGTACGAACGGGGGTCGCCGTCGAAGCGGATCGCGCCGTCGGCGAGGGTGGCGACCGGGGGCAGGAAGCGCATGACCGTGCCGGCGTTGCCGACGTCGACCGTGGCGGGGCCCTGCAGGCCGGAGGGGATGACCCGCCAGGCCTCACCGGAACCGTCCGGGCCCACACCTTCCTCGATGCCGACGCCGAGTGCGCGCAGGGCGCCCGCCATCAGCAGGGTGTCGCGCGAGCGCAGCGGCCGGCGCAGCCAGCCCGGTTCGGCGGCGAGTGCGGCGAGGACGAGAGCGCGGTTGGTGACCGATTTGGACCCGGGCACATGGACCGTCGCGGCGACGGCTCCGCTCGCGTGCGGGGCTGGCCAGAGGGTGCTGTGCGCTGGATTTACGGTCATGCCCCCACTTTAGTGGCAGAGGGCTGGGGGAAGTCCGCTGCTCAGAGGCCGAGCAGCCAGCGTCCGCCGCCTAGCAGCGAGCACAGTGAGACGGCGTGGAAGAGGAAGAGCCACATCCCCGCGGGCACGTGCGTGAGCCGGGACAACTGGTCCGCGTCCGAGTCGCCCACGCCGCCGCGCCTGCGCTTGGACTGCAGCTCGAAGGCGGGACGCACGCCTCCCAGGAGCAGGAACCACACCGCCGCGTACGCGAACGCCGCCTGCACCTGTGAGCTGGTCAGCCAGGAGACGAGCAGGAAGGTGCCACCGGTGATGATCATGGTCAGGGCGCCGTACGCGTTCCTGATCATGACCAGCATCACTATGAGCAGCGCCGTCGCGATCCACAGGAACGCGGTGATGTGGCCGGCGGCGAGCAGTGCGGCGCCGCCGAGGCCGAGCAGGGGCGGCGCGGTGTAGCCCGACGCCGCGGTGAGGATCATGCCGAGCCCTGTGGGCTTGCCGCGGGAGACGGTGAGGCCGCTGGTGTCCGAGTGCAGCCGGATGCCGTCGAGGCGGCGGCCGGTCAGGAGGGCGATCAGGCCGTGGCCGCCCTCGTGCGCGATGGTGATCGCGTTGCGGGCGACCCGCCAGATGCCGTGCGGGACGACGACGGCGAGCGCGACGACGCCGGTGGCGATCACCAGCCACTCGTCGGGGGCGGCCTGTGTGCCGAAGACCCGGTCCCAGAGGTCGGTCAGGCTGGCGTTCGCGGTGCTTTGCATTGCGTGGGCCATCTTCAGGACCGGCTCCTCTGGTCGTACGGGGTCTGGCAGTCTGGCACGTATGTGCGGACGGTATGCATCGAGTCGTAGGCCCGAGGATCTCGCAGGAATCTTTGAGATCGAGAAGTGGGAGCCCGAGGAGGCCCTCGCCCCCGATTTCAACGTGGCTCCGACCAAGGAGGTCTACGCGGTCCTGGACCGTCCAGTGAAAGACGCGGAAGACCCCGCCCCGGTTCGCCAGCTGCGCACACTCAAGTGGGGCCTCGTCCCGTCCTGGTCCAAGACGCCCGAGGGCGGCGCCCGGATGATCAACGCCCGCGCGGAGACGGTGCACGAGAAGCCCTCCTACCGCCGGGCCTTCACCTCCCGCCGCTGCGTCATCCCGGCCGACGGCTACTACGAGTGGGTCACCGGGTCCGGCGAGCGGGAGCTGGAGGTCGAGGGCAAGAAGAAGCGCCCCCGCAAGCAGCCGTACTTCGTGACGCCCGCCGACGGCTCGGTCTTCGCGATGGCGGGGCTCTACGAGTTCTGGCGCGACAAGACGCTCCCCGACGAGCACCCCCTCGCCTGGTGGGTGACGTGCACGGTGATCACCACGGAGGCGGAGAACTCGCCCCTGGCGGTCGCACCGGACGAAGGCCCCCGCTCGCTGGCCGACATCCACCCGCGGATGCCCCTGATGCTGACGCCGGACCGCTGGGACGCCTGGCTCGACCCCTCGCGCACGGACGTCGAGGACCTGCGGCCCCTCCTGGAGCCGCCGCCGCACGGCCTGATGCGGGCCTACCCGGTGTCGACGGCGGTCAGCAACGTACGCAACAACGGGCCGGAGCTGCTGAAGGAGCTGGAGGGCCCCGAAGAAGGCACACTCTTCTGACGTGACCAAGAGCGAGATCAAGAGCGAGATCAAGAGCGAGATCGTCGAGACCGGCGCCGGTGAGGCGCGCATCACCTGGCACCTGGCCCCCAAGAAGAAGGCGCGGCTGATCCTCGCCCTCAGCCACGGCGCAGGAGGCGGCATCGAGGCCCGTGACCTGCGGGCCGTCGCCGCCGCCCTGCCCGCACGCGGCGTCACCGTCGCCCTCGTGGAGCAACCCTGGCGCGTCGCCGGGAAGAAACTGGCGCCCGCCCCGAAGACGCTGGACGTGGGATGGCGGGGCCTGTGGCCCGCTCTCGCCGAGCCCGGCCTCCCCGTGATCGCGGGCGGACGCAGCGCCGGGGCCCGCGTCGCGTGCCGTACGGCCACCGAACTCGGCGCCGTCGCCGTGCTCGCCCTGAGCTTCCCGCTGCACCCGCCGGGCAAGCCGGAGAAGTCGCGCGCGGAGGAACTGCTCGGCGCCGGGGTGCCCACCCTCGTCGTGCAGGGCGGCAACGACCCCTTCGGGAAGCCCGCCGAGTTCCCCGAAGGGACGTACGAACTCGTGGAGGTCCCCTACGGCGACCACGGCTTCGCGATCCCGAAACGCGCGGACATCGGCGAAGCCGAGGCCATGACGCTCATCACGGATGGCGTCATCCGATGGACGGGAATGTTGCGCGGATGACCTCTGTTGTGCGGAACAGACGCTAAACGCTGTTAGTACGAGAGGAAGTCCGCCGCATGGGTTCGACCATCTGCCCGGCCCGCTCCAGCGCCCCTGACCTGGAATGGACGGTGCTGAGCGCGCCCAAGACCGCTCCTATTCGGGCGGCGGCGGGACCGGATCGTCGTCTATCCTCCGATTCGAGTGGGGCTGCTTTCGGTCTCGCCACGTCTTTGGAGGAGGTGGGTCCGGTCACTGGGACCGACGCAGGGGCCGAGAACGGCCAGGCGGAGCGACCCGACGGAGGCGCCGAGACGCCGGCGGAGCGCACGGCCCGCTTCGAGCGGGACGCCCTGGGCTTCCTCGACCAGATGTACTCGGCGGCGCTGCGCATGACGCGCAACCCGGCGGACGCGGAGGACCTGGTGCAGGAGACCTACGCCAAGGCGTACGCGTCGTTCCACCAGTTCCGTGAGGGCACCAACCTCAAGGCGTGGCTGTACCGCATCCTCACCAACACGTTCATCAACTCGTACCGCAAGAAGCAGCGCGAGCCCCAGCGCAGCGCCGCCGAGGAGATCGAGGACTGGCAGCTCGCACGCGCCGAGTCGCACATGTCCACCGGTCTGCGCTCGGCCGAGTCGCAGGCGCTCGATCACCTGCCGGACTCGGACGTGAAGTCCGCACTGCAGGCGATCCCCGAGGAATTCCGCATCGCCGTCTATCTGGCCGACGTAGAGGGCTTTGCGTACAAGGAGATCGCGGACATTATGGGGACACCCATCGGTACGGTGATGTCCCGGTTGCACCGCGGCCGTCGCCAACTGCGCGGCATGCTCGAGGACTACGCCCGTGACCGCGGCCTCGTCCCGGCCGGCGCCGCGTCAGAGTCGTCGAACGAAGCGAAAGGCTCAGGCTCATGAGCTGCGGAGAGCCGCACGAGACGGATTGCAGTGAAGTCCTGGACCATCTCTATGAGTTCCTGGACCACGAGATGCCGGACAGCGACTGCACCAAGTTCGAGACGCACTTCGAGGAGTGCTCTCCGTGCCTGGAGAAGTACGGCCTCGAGCAGGCGGTCAAGAAGCTGGTGAAGCGCTGCTGCGGCCAGGACGACGTGCCCACCGACCTGCGCGCCAAGGTCATGGGACGCATCGATCTGATCCGCTCGGGCGAGGCCGTGCCCGACCACGACGTGACGGTGGAGACGGTGACCGCCGAGGGCAGTGTGTCCGCCAAGAGTCTGAGGGCCAAGGAAGCCTGAACTTCCGGTAGTTGAACGTGAGCAGGCCGTGACGGGATTCCCGTCACGGCCTGCTTTTTTCTGTTCACCGTCACTCGTACGTGCCAATTTCTGCGAGGGGGGCTCGGAGTGAGGGGCAGGCGTTCTAGTCTCCGGACCTTGGAACGTGGTCCCTGGGGACGGTCACGGGGGACCTGGGGACGGTCACGGGGGAGGAGACAGTGCCATGCGGTCCATCGCTCCATGGGCGCGCGTCTACATCCTGTGCGCCGCTCTCGCCGGCGCCGCCTGCGCCGCGCCCGCGCTGACCTCGCGCACGCCGTGGGGCGCGGTCGTGCTGCTCGCCGCGCTCTACGCCGGGTGCGAGCAGATCTCGCGGTGCCGCGTCATCGGCCGCCGCGCGGGGCACGGACTTCGGCACCCTCCTGGACAATG
>NZ_BAAAUG010000108.1:0-12996 GCF_039533825.1 Streptomyces rectiviolaceus | reverse complement strand
GCCCCGGCGGCCCCCTCGCCCCGCGCCGCTCTGCGCTTCCTGCGCCGACGCCCCAACGCCCGCGACTCCGCCGCCTGTTGACGCGCCGCCTCCTCGTCGAGGCGCCGCAGCCGCTCGGCCACCATGCGCGCCCGCGCGGACGGCTCTTTCGGCGCCGAGGTACGGATGTCACGCAGACTGTCGCGCTCGAACCGCTCCCACACGTCGTCCGGTATCCGGTCAGGTATCCGGTCCGGTATCTCTTCCGGCTCCGCCACGCGCCCCCCTCTTGCCGCCCCTTGCCCCCCGGCGGATCGCCGTCGAGCGGAGGAATTTCTACGGCACCCGGCAATGGCCGCACAAGCTGTGTGATCCAAGCCACATAAGAATTCTGTGAGTTCGAGGACAACCATTCACAGGGGACACAGGTCATGCATGCGTAACAACGGCCACACCCGCGTCCCCACCGCGGAGGCCTCCACCTCCGTATCGCCACCAGGTGGTACGCCGGACTCACTGAGGTCTTCATGAAGCTTCGCCGTGTCATGGCCGCAGCGGCCGCGACCGCTGCCATAGCCCCGATCGCGCTCCTTTCGGCTCCTGCCGCCTTCGCGACCGAGGACACCACCACGTCGTCCCCGAGCGCATCGGCCCCCGAGACGGCCACGCCCAGCGAGACGGCAACCGCGACCGAGAAGCCGTCCGAGACCGCGACGCCGACCCCGTCGAACACCGAGTCGACCACCGCGACGCCGACTCCGTCGGCCACGGAGACGGGCAAGCCCACGGAGAAGCCCAGCGAGTCGGCCACGCCGACCGAGGAGCCCACCGAGGCGCCCACGGACTGCCCGGTCGACGAGGACGGCGTGGACGACGACTCGAAGCTGGAGCTCGGGCTCTCGGGCCTGCCCGGCAAGATCGTCGCGGGCAGCGGCTGGCACCAGTTCAAGCTGACCGCCTCCAACCCGAGCGACGAGGACCTCGGCGAGGTCCAGTGGCTCGCCGCCGTGGACAACTTCACGGAGAGCGAGGACGAGAAGGACTGGCTCGCCAACTACGCGCAGATCCAGTACTTCAACCCCGAGACCAAGGCCTGGGAGTCCATCGCGGACGAGGTCTCGGGCGGCCTCTACTTCGGCGCCACCGAGCTGGGCGCCAAGGAGAAGGTCGACATCAAGCTGCGTGTCAACGTCAGCGCCAAGGCCCCGGCCGGCGACGGCTACGCGCTCGGCCTCGGCGGCTACCTCGACTCCGAGCAGAACTGCGTGCACAACGCGTTCGCGTTCTACGAGTTCACGGTCCTGAAGGCCGGCAGCGACAACGAGAACCCGGGCGAGGCCGAGGAGAACGAGGGCGGTAAGACGCCCACCGGCGGCAAGGCCCCCCAGGGCGGCGCCAAGGAGATCCCGACCACCGGCAACCTCGCCGAGACCGGCTCCAGCTCCATGCTGCCGACCATCGGCCTCGTCGGCGGTGTCGCCGTCATCGCCGGTGCGGGCGCGGTCTTCGTCGTCCGCCGCAAGAAGGCCGACGCCTCCGCCTGAACACGCCGGTAACGGCTACACCTGCCGACGGCACGCCGCTCAGCGGCACCTGAAGCACGCGAAAGGACCTGCGCTCGGAGGGGGGCGCAGGTCCTTTCGCGTACGCGGCCGCGGTGGCCGCCGAACTACTTCTTGGCCGGTACGGCAGGCATCCCCAGGAAGGGAAGCCTCAGCGCGCCGAACGCGTCCGCCGGTACCGCAGGGGACTTCGGCTCGACGGCGGCGAGACGTACGTACTTCGTGCCCTGTCCGGGGCGTGTGTCCTCGGCGCCCTTGTTGGGCCAGAACGACATCGCGCGCTCGGCCTGCGCGGTGATCGTCAGGGAGGGGTTCACGCCGAGGTTCGCGGAGACCGCGGCGCCGTCGACGACCGAGATGCCGGGGTGGCCGTAGAGGCGGTGGTAGGGGTCGATGACCCCGGTGTCCGCCGAGTCGCCGATCGGGCAGCCGCCCAGGAAGTGCGCGGTCAGCGGGGTGCCCATCAGCTCGCCGATGTTCGACCCCGCGAAGCCGTTGATCTCCTTGGCGAGCAGCGTCGCGGCCTCGGTGGCCTCGGGGATCTGCGTCGGGTTGGGCGCGCCATGGCCCTGGCGCGCGGTCAGCAGGCCCTTGCCGAGGCCCTTCTCCTTGCGGTACGTGGTCAGGGAGTTGTCGAGCGTCTGCATGACCAGGCCGATGATGGTCCGCTCCGACCAGCGCCGGTTGGAGAGCGAACGGACCGTAAGCCAGGGGTGCTTGGCGACATTGCCGAGCCAGCCCGCGACGCGCGCCTTGCCGCCCTTGATGCTGTACGGCACCTGCAGGATCGTCATGCCGCCCATCGCGTTGGACTTCTTGCCGTAGCGGACCGGCTCGATGTGCGTGGTGGCGTTCGGGTGGATCGACGAGGTGATCGCGACGCCCTTGGTGAAGTCCGCCTTGTCGACGCCGTGCTGCTTGCGGTAGCGGCGGTCGGTGGTCTGCGAGCCCACCAGGGCCTCGGAGTTGGTGCGGGTCAGTGCGCCGAGCCGCCCCGATATGCGCGGGAGCAGGCCGGTGTCCTTCATGCGGTGCAGGAGCGTCTGCGTGCCGTAGGTGCCCGCCGCGACGACGACCTCGCGCGCCGTGAACGTACGCCCGTTGCCCTTGCGCTTGGCGTCGGTGGGGAGGGTGGCGACGGCGTACCCGCCGCGCGAGTCCTCGGTGACGGTGACGACGGACGTCATCGGGTGGATGACGGCGCCCGCCTTCTCCGCCAGGTAGAGGTAGTTCTCGTTGAGGGTGTTCTTCGCGCCGTGCCGGCAGCCCGTCATGCACTCGCCGCACTCGCTGCAGGCCTTGCGGGAAGGGCCCGCGCCTCCGAAGTAGGGGTCGGGAACTTCCTCGCCGGGCTTGGCCGTTGAAGTACCTGAGGCGTCCTGCTCGTCGCCGAAGAAGACGCCGACCGGCGCCATGTGGAAGCTGTCGCCCACTCCCATGGCCTGGGCGGTCGCCTTCAGGTGGACGTCGGACGGAGTCGTGGTCGGGTTGAGCCGCACCCCGAGCATGCGCTTGGCCTGCTCGTAGTAGGGGGCGAGCTCGTTCTGCCAGTCCGTGATGTCCTTCCACTGCGGGTCGTTGAAGAACGGCGCGGGGGGTACGTAGAGCGTGTTCGCGTAGTTCAGCGAACCTCCGCCGACGCCCGCCCCGGCGAGCACCATCACGTTGCCCAGCAGATGGATGCGCTGGATGCCGTAGAGGCCGAGTGCCGGTGCCCAGAGGTAGTTCTTGAGGTCCCAGGAGTTCTTCGGGAGCGACTCACGGGTGAAGCGGCGCCCCGCTTCGAGCACGCCGACGCGGTAGCCCTTCTCCGTCAGACGCAGGGCGGAGACGGAGCCGCCGAAGCCGGAACCGACGACGATGACGTCGTAGTCGTACGACGCTTCGCCGGGCCCGCAGCCCCCTCCCGCCTCACTGTCCGGCTGTTTCTGGACAGAGCTCTCCTGTGACATTGACTCTCCTCTTTGAGATCTAGCGCAGGCGCAGGGACTTCATGACCTTGAGGCTCACGCTCATGAACGCCGCGTACTTCTCGTCGTCCATGCCGAAGGACGGCGCGAGCGGCATCAGACGCTGGTGCGCGACCGTCTGCGCCTCGGTGTACTTCAGGATGCCCTCGGAGCCGTGACGGCGGCCGAGGCCCGAGTCCTTCATGCCGCCCATCGGCGACTGCACGCTGCCGTAGGCGGGCGCGAAGCCCTCGTTCACGTTGACCGTGCCGGTGCGCAGGCGGGCCGCGATCTTGCGGCCGCGGCTGCCGTCCTTCGTCCAGACCGAGGAGTTCAGGCCGTACGACGTGGAGTTGGCGAGCTCGACCGCTTCGTTCTCGTCGGTGAAGCGGTAGATGGAGACGACCGGACCGAAGGTCTCCTCGCCGCACACCGCCATCGGGGACTCGACGCCGTCCAGGATCGTCGGCTCGAAGAAGAACGGGCCGATGTCGGGCCGGGCGACGCCACCCGCGATCAGCGTCGCGCCCTTGGCGACCGCCTCGTCCACATGGCGCTTGGTGGTCTCCAACTGCCGCTCGCCGACCAGCGAGCCCATCTCCGCGCCGTACGCGAGGGAGCGGCCGAGCCGCATCGCCTTCGTCCGCGCCGCGAAGCGCTCCACGAACTCGTCCGCGATCGACTCATGGACGTACAGCCGCTCGATGGAGATGCACAGCTGCCCGGCGGACGAGAAGCAAGCACGCACGGCACCCGCCGCGGCCTTGTCGATGTCGGCGTCGTGGAGCACCAGCATGGCGTTCTTGCCGCCCAGTTCGAGCGAGACGCCGACGAGGCGGCCCGCGGCGCCCTGCGCGACCTCGCGGCCGGTGCGGGTGGAGCCGGTGAAGGAGACGTAGTCGGCGTGCTTGACGATCTCGGGCCCGACAACAGGCCCCTCACCCAGGACCACCTGGAAGACCTCGGCGGGCAGTCCGGCCTCGATGATCAGATCCCGCGCCCACAGGGCGGTCAGGCAGGTCTCCGTGTCGGGCTTCATCACCAGGGCGTTGCCCGCGACGAGCGCGGGAAGCGCGTCGCCGATGGACAGCTCGAAGGGGTAGTTCCAGGGCGCGATCTGGCCGACCACACCGCGCGGCTGCCGGTTCTCGGTGACCTTCGTGAGGGTCGGTACGACGCCGGTGTGCCGCTTGGGGTTCAGATACGCGGGGGCCTTGCGGCCGTAGTGCCGCGCTGCGACGGCGACGGCCTGCAGCTCCTCGTGCGCGTGCAGCCGTGCCTTGCCGGTCTCCAGCTGGATGAGGTCGAGGACCTCGGCCTGACGCTGCAGGACCAGGTCGTGGAAGCGGAGCAGGACCGCGGCGCGGCGGCGGACCGGGGTGCGCTCCCAGGCGACCTGGGCGACGCGGGCGCGCTCGAAGGCTGTGGCCACGTCCTCGGGGGTGGACTCGGGCAGGTCGGCCAGCTTCTCGCCGGTGAACGGCGTGTGGTTGGCGGTCCGTCCCGAACCGATCACGTCCCGGGTGAGCTGCGCGATCAGCTCGGGAGTCACCACGTCGGCGGCGGTGCGCGCGCCTTCGGGGGCGGTGGCTATCGGGTTCGTTCCGAGGGGCGCTGCGGTGGCCTGCGAGTCCGTCATGGAGGTGAGCGTAGGCCCAGGTCAGGGTTTTGGGTACCCGTCGGTAATCCACTTTCACCGGGCGGACACACGACGCCAGCGATTGCTGGCGGTAAAGCCCCTGATCAGGGGCTTAGTGGGAGTTGATCAACGGGGGACTGTGAATTCATCCGTCCCCCGTCGCCGTCAGCGGGGTCAGAGCTTGTCGATCTCCAGGTTCGCGATGGCGGTCTTGGCCACCTCGCGACCGCGCTCGGTGAAGTCGCCCTTGCCGGGGTAATCGATCCACAGGCGGTACATGTTCCCGGACTTGGTCCGGTAGTAGAAGATTTTGGCCTCGTGGGGCTGTTCGGACTCGGAGTCGGTGTACTTGACCGTGTTCTCGGCGGCTTTCCGCTCCTTGTACTTGGCGTCCTTCGTCGCTCCGTTCGGCGCGGGATCACTGGACATCCTGCTGAACGAGCTCTCGCCGCTCGCCTTGAAGTCCTCCATGTCGGCGTACGCCTGGGACGCGGGGGACCCGAGGATCTCCTCGGTGGTGTCCTTCTTCTCGGCGAGGTCGAGCGTGATGAAGATGGCGCCGCTCGGGTCCGTGTACCTGACCCAGGTCTTGTCCGTGTCGGTGTCGTCCGGCTTGCTCTCCACGTAGTGCTCCGGCGCGGAGACAGTGGCGGCGACCACCTTCGACTCGTGCTCCTTCCAGCCCTCCGCGTCCGAACCCGCGAAGGGGTTCAGGGCGACCAGCACGCCCGCCGCCACGGCCACGACGGCCACACCGGCGATGACGGCCAGCGCCTTGCGGCTGAGGAAGACACCCTTGCCTGCACCGCGGCCGTCGCCGGTGACCGTGACGACCTGCGTAGGCGCCACCTGCGGCGGCTGGACCGCCTCCTCGAGGAGGGCGCGGACCTGCGCGGCGCGCGGGCGCTGGGCGGGGTCCTTGACCAGGAGGCCGTTGATCGTCTGCGCGAGCGGGCCCGAGGCCGAAGCGGGCGCCGCCGGAGTCGCGTTCAGGACGGACTGCAGCGTCGCGGGGGTGTTGTTGCGGCGGAACGGCGAGACGCCCTCCGTCGCGGCGTAGAGCACCACGCCGAGCGACCAGAGGTCGGAGGCCGGGCCCGGGCGCTGGCCCAACACCCGCTCCGGGGCGATGAACTCGGGGGAACCGACGAAGCCGCCCGTGTCCGTCAGGTTCGTCTCGCCCTCGATCTGGGCGATGCCGAAGTCGGTGAGGACGACGCGGTCGTGCTGCCCCAGCATCACGTTGTCCGGCTTGACGTCACGGTGCAGGATCCCCGCCTGGTGGGCGGCGTCCAGGGCGCCGAGCACCTCCAGGCCGACGCGGGCGGCCTCGCGGGCGCCCAGGGTGCCTTCCTGGAGCGCGGCGCCGAGCGAGCGGCCCTGGACCAGTTCCATGACGATCCACGGTTGGCCGTCCTCCACCGCCACGTCGTGGACGTTGACCACGGCCGGGTGGTCGAGGCGGGCCGCGGCGCGCGCCTCGCGGCGCATCCGCTCGAAGGCGTTGGCGCGCTCGCGCTCGGGCAGGTGGTCGGGGATGCGGGGTTCCTTGACGGCGACCTCGCGGTCCACCGTCTCGTCCTTCGCGCGCCAGACCGTGCCCATGCCGCCGTGGCCGAGCTTGGAGAGCAGGCGGTAGCGGCCCGCGACCAGGCGGCCCGCGCCCGGATCCGGCTCGGATGGCTGATTCGGCACCACCTGGGTGGGCTGGGCGTACGGCGACGGGGGCGGCGTCGGCGCGGCGGGCTGGTGCGGCCCCACGGGCTGATGCGGCCCCGCGGAGTGATGGGCCGTCTGCTGCTGCTGCGGATGCGGCTGCTGCGGATGCGACGGCTGCGGATGCGACGGCTGCTGCTGCGGCTCCTGGGCGTACGGGTTGCCGTCCTGGCCGTACTGCCCACCACCCTGTCCCCCTTGCCCGGGTACGCCGGGCTGTGGCGGCTGGAGTCCGAAACTGGTGGGTTCGTACGGGCCGTAGGAGGCTCCCCCGTCATTACTCATGCCCACATCAGTACCTTGCCGACCGCGTCCCGTTCCACTCGGGTCACTGACTTGTGACCCGGGTGATGCACCCGGCGGAACTTCAGCGGCGTACGAACGAGTCGACGGCCGTGTCGAAGTACCGCCTGCCGTCCTTGGCCTTGCCGACCGGTGCCGAGACCCACACGTCGTACATCCGGCCGCCTTCCTCCCAGCACAGGTCGTACGTGTGCCGGTCGCCCTCCGCCTCCGTGAAGCCGTCCCAGCTGAACTGCCAGAGGGCCGCGGGCCGTCCGTTGTGCGAGGTCTCGGTGACCTCGCCGTCCCGGTAACCGGGGTTGTTCTGCGGCCCCTTGGCGTCGGAGCGGCGCTGCACGGCGAGCGGGCCGCCCGGCTCCGGGGCCGACTCCTTGATGCCGATGCGGAAGGTGCCGTCCGGGGACTTGTAGAAGGTGCGGGGTCCGTCCGGCTCGCGCGTGAAGCCCTTCGGCACGGCGAGCGTGAAGCCCCTGGGGTCCTTCGCGACGCGATAGCCGTCGGGGGCCTCGGGTGTGGAGGGCTTCGGGGTGCGGGAGCCGCTCGTGACCGTCACCGTCGGGGTCGGCGAAGGCGAGGGGCTCACCGTCTTCGTCTGCGCGGACTGCGTGGCCGGCGTCGTGGGCGTACGGCCGCCCCCGTCGCCGTCCCTGCCCAGCAGAAGCGCGGCGGACACCCCGGCCCCGGCCACCGCGGCCACCAGCGCGGCGGCGATCAGCATGGCCCTGCGCCGGCGCAGGGAAGGCCCTGCCGGGTGCGTCGGCGGACGCGTGGGCAGGTCACGGAAGGTGGGCGTGTAGCCGCCGAGCCGCCCGCCCGGCAGCGCCGCCGGCTGACCTCCGGCCCGGCCCGCCGGCGTCGACGGCATCCGCCCCGTCTCGACGTACGTCCGCAGCAGCCGCTCCGCTTCGGACACGCCGAGCCGCCGGTCCGGGTCGCGTTCGAGGAGGCCGAGGATGACGGGCAGCAGCGGCGCCGCGGCCGGCGGCGGGCGGATCTCGTCGAAGACGACGGCATGCAGCACGCCGCCGATCGAGTCCCGGCGGAAGGGCGACTCGCCGGTCAGCGCGGCGACGAGGAGCGCGCCGAGCGACCAGAGGTCGGACTCGGGCCCTGTCCGCTCGCTCGACATCCGCTCGGGCGCGGTGTATTCGGGAGAGCCCACGAACGACCCGGTCTCCGTGAGCGTCGTCGCCCCGCTGACCTGCGCGATCCCGAAGTCGGTGAGGACGACGCGCCCGGTGGCCTCTTCAATGAGCACGTTCGCGGGCTTGATGTCGCGGTGCAGGACCCCGGCGGCGTGCGCGACGCGCAGCGCGCCAAGGAGGGCGATGCCCATCCGGGCGACCTCCCGCGCGCTCATCGGACCCGACCGCGAGATCCGCCCGGCAAGCGAACCGCCCTCGATCAACTCCATGACGATGTACGGGTGGTCGCTCTGCACGACCACATCGTGGACGACGATGATGTGCGGGTGTCGGAGCTGCGCCGCCGCCCGCGCCTCGCGCAGGGTGCGTTCGCTCTGCTGCATCGCGTCGGAATCGGAGAGCGTGTCGTCGAGCACGAGTTCCTTGACGGCGACCCGGCGGCCGAGGAACTGATCCGTGGCCTGCCAGACCACGCCCATGCCACCCCTGCCGAGCCGCACATCCAGGCGGTAACGGCCAGCTATGACCCGGGCGTTGTCCCCCACGCTCCCCATGCGGCCATCATGCCCCACACGTGTGCGAACGGACCCTCGGGACCTGGGAGGCGGACTGGTTCAGGCCGCTTGTCCCAGCCACCCCGGCTGCGGCCGACCGCATTCAGCCCTCCCGCCAGCCTCGGAGCATCGCGTCGAACTGCCGGCGCGCCGTGCTCCAGTCGGCGGCGGGGGACGACATGTAAATCACGTACTCGACGCCGTCACGGCTGAGATAGGTCTGTTCGATGGCGCGGCGCGGGCCCGCTGTCGTGTCGTTCGCGCCCGCCGTCCAGCTGAACTCCCAGAGTGCGCCAGGCCGGTCGCGGAAGGTGTTCTGGTCCAGCTGAAGCCGCTTGTAGGCGGGCAGCTTGGGGCTCAGGTTCTTCTCCAGGTCCAGCTGGTGCGTGTAGGGGCTCTCGAACGTCGAGTTGCGGTCTATGCCGATGCGTACGAAGTGCCGTCCGTGGTCGGGGGTGTAGTCGATCTGGTTGCCGTCGGCCTCGCGCTCCCATCCCTTGGGCAGCATGAGGCTGAAGCCCTCGGCGTCGTGCACCCGATGCCAGCCCTGGGGGATGCCGCCGACGGTCTTGCCCGGGTTGCCGTCGCCCGACTGCTGCGTACCGCCGTCGTCCCCGTCCGCGAAGTACAGGTAGCCGGCGGTCCCGCCGCCGAACAGCACGACCGCGGCGAACGCCGCGACGATCGCGGGCCACTTGCGGCGCTTCGGGGAGTGGTGCGGGGGCTGGTGCGAGGGCTGGTGGGCGCCTTGGACGACGGTGCCGGAGTTGTGGGGTGCGGGGTTGGGGCCTGTGCCGTTTCCGTATCCGTATCCGTTTCCGTGGACGACGGTGCCGGGCTCTACGGGGTGCTGCCCGTACTGCGGTGCGTGCTGGTCCGACGGAGCTTGCGGCTGCGGCTGCGGTTGCGGTTGCGGCTGCTGGGACGTGGCGTGGATCTGCGTCGGCACGTACGCCTGCGCCGCGCTCGGCCGTCGGCCCTCCGCCGCCTCGGCGAGCATCAGCTCGGCGACCTCCGCGGTCGGCCGGGTGTCCGGGTCCTTGCGGAGGAGCGCGCTGATGACAGGGGCGAGCACCCCCGCGTACTCGGGCGGCGCGGGCTCCTCCGTGACCACGGCCTGCATGGTTCCCAGCGGTGACGTGCGCCGGAACGGGGAGTTCCCCTCGACCGCCGTGTACAGCGTGGCGCCGAGCGCCCACAGGTCGGACGCGGGCCCGGGGTTGGCGCCGCTGACCCGCTCGGGCGCGAGGTAGTCGACGGAGCCGACGACCTCGCCGGTCCGCGTGATCGTCGAGTCGCCCTCGATCGCGGCGATCCCGAAGTCGGTGAGCAGGATGCGCCGGTCGTTCGACAGGAGTACGTTGCCGGGCTTGACGTCGCGGTGCAGGACCCCGGCGGCGTGCGCGGCGCGCAGGGCCTTCAGGGTCCACAGGCCGATGCGGGCGGCCTCGACGGGCTCGATGCGGCCCTGCTCCTTGACGGCGTCCGCGAGCGAACGGCCCTCGACCAGCTCCATCACGATCCAGGGCCGGTCGTCGTACTCGAGGACGTCGTGGACGGTGACGACCGCGGGGTGGTTGATCCGGGCCGCGGCCCGCGCCTCCGCGTGCGTACGCGCGAAGAGGACCGCGCGGTCGGCCTCCTGCACGAACTGTGCGGCCGTCAGCTCCTTGACGGCGACGACGCGGTGCAGCACCTCGTCATGTGCGCGCCACACCCGTCCCATGCCACCGCGGCCGATGGACTCTCCGAGCCGGTAGCGGCCCGCGAGGAGCAGGCCCTGCATCTGATTCACGATCCCCCGCAATGGTTCTGACATGGCCCAGATTAGGGAGCCGGTGGACTTCGGGGAACCTCCGGGGGTGCTCGGAGACCTCACTGTGACGCTTGACGCAGCGATACCGAGCCGCCCGCGCGGCCGACAGGCACCGCGAAAAGCCGGTCAGGATCCGTCAAAGTCCGTCCGCGAAGGGACACATGATGGCTTTCGGGGACGGGAAACGGCTCAATCGGTGACCTGGTAGGTCGCCGAGGCCTGCTCATAGAAGCGGTCCACTTCGTCCCGCTCGGCCTCAGGTCCGCGGATCTGCACCACGTGGTACTTCCCGCCGACGATCATCGCGAGATTGCGTACGAAGACTTCGCCGCCGTCCGCGCCCTGCCAGGTGAACTGCCCCTCGCCCATGACCCGTCCGCCCACATCGATCCTGCGCATCCCGGAGGATTCCGCCCAGGTCGAGTCGCGGAACGGCTGTAGCTCGCGCTCGTGCTCGCGCTGGTACTTCATGGGGTCGCTGCCGTACTCGTCCGTGCCGTCCCGCCCCGGCACGACGATCAGCTCGAAGTCGCCGCGCGTGTAAAGGACCTGCCCCCGACCGTTCTTGGGCTGCCGGTCCCAGCCGCTTGCGACGGCGACCCGGAAGCCCTCGGCGTCCTTGCGGAGCGTGAAGCCCTTCGGCAGCTCGGGCCCGCTGGTCTGCGGCTGCTGGGAGTCGGGGCTCTTCTCAGGTTTGTCACTGGGTTTGCCGCTGGGCTTGTCGGACTTGCCGTCCTCGCTGGGCCGGGCGCTGGAGCTGCTGCCGGGGTCGGGCGCCTGGCTGGTGCCGGGGTCCCCGACGGAGCCTGCACGCTCGCTGCCCTCGTTCTCCCCCGACTTGGGCATGAAGGCCACGGCGTACGCGACCGCCGCGACCAGCCCGACCAGAATGAGGATGAGCAGGATGCGCCCCAGGGAACGCGGTTGCCCCGTCCCGCTCCGTTTGGGTGCGCGTGCGCGTGGAGGTGCGGGTGCGCGTGGAGATGCGGGTGCGGACGCGGACGCGGTGGGTGTCGGCCGGGCTTCCCGTCCCCGCTTGGGCTGCTTGTGCTTGTGGCGCCCGTTCTGCCGGGAGTTCGGCATGGGGGCGGTGGCGGCGGGCGCGGGGGCGCGCCGCTTCTTGCGCCGTACGAGATCACCGCGACGGCGTACGACAGGCAGTCGCCTGGCGTCGAACGGCGGCGCGGGCACGACGTTCGCACCGGCCTCCGGCTCGGGTGCCGAGCGGACCAGCGACCGCAGCCAGCCGTTCAGCTCCTCGAAGTCGAGCCGCTCGGTCGGATCCTGACGCAGCAACGACTCGACGACGGGCCGGAGCGGACCGCACTCCTCCGCGAAGGCGGGCGGCTCGGCGCACACCATCTGGACGAGCTCGAAGGTGCTCTCCTCCGGGTAGGGCGCGTGGCCCTGCACGGCGCGGAACAGCAAGGCGCCCAGCGCCCAGAGGTCGGTGGCGGGCCCGATGGGCGGGGCGAGCTGCCAGTTCTCGTGCACGGGCCCGGCCTGCTCGGGCGCCCACCGCTCGGTGACACCGCCGACGACGGTCATCCGTGCGTGCCGGGCCCGCTCCGCGGCAAGAGCGGTGGCGGGCCCACGCCGGGCCCCGCTCCGTTCGGCGACGAGGGCGTCCCAGTAGCTGTGGCCGGATGCGGAGGGGGATGCGGAGGAGGCGGGGGAAGGGGATGCGGAAGGGGCGGGAGCGGGGGCAGGAGTGGTGTGGCCGGGAGTCGTGTGGCTCAGCGCGGAGCCCGGCGCATCGTGACGTGACGCGGGGCCGGGCCCACCGTGGCCCGACGCTCCGGCCGGGCCACGACCGGACGCGGGACCCGGACCATGACCGGACGCGGGACCCGGAGCACCGTAGCCAGGCAGCCCAGAACCCCGTCCTCCGCGACCGGACGCGGGGCCCAGCTCACCCCGGCCCGCCTCATAGCCCTGCCCCTCGAAACCCTGCCCCTCGAAGCGCTGCCCCTCAAAGTCCGCCCCGTCGAAGCCCTGCCCATCAAACCCACGCCCGGCCCGGCCGGTCCCGCCCTCTTCAGGTCGCGTGCCACCCAGCTCCGCAGCCCCGCCCCGGTCCGCATCCCCACCGGCGAACCCCCCGGCAGGCCCCTCGACGTCCCTGACGCCCCCAACACCCGTCCCCGCACCAGAACTCGACGCCCCCGCGCCCCCACCCCTCGGCACAGCCCCGTGCCACTGCTTCGTACCCCCGACGCCATACGGATCCAGGATCTGCCCGGCAGCCCCTGCAGCCCCTGCAGCCCCGGCCTCACCACCGCTCCCGCTGCCCCCGGCCCCCGCCGCGTCGCGGCCATCGCCGAGCCCCAGGC
>NZ_BAAAUG010000107.1:7596-10920 GCF_039533825.1 Streptomyces rectiviolaceus | reverse complement strand
CGCGCGCCTCCGTCTGCGTCTGCGTCGACGGACCGTTCACGGCGGCGGCCCTACCGTTCGCGGCGGCCGCGCCCGTCCCGCGCCGCCCACCCCGGAGTGCTTCCTGTTCGGCTGCGCTGGACACCCATCCGCCTCCTGCGGCTCGACCCCTGCCGCGTCCCGGCGGCGGGGGCGTACCAGACCGGACGGCACGCTTGGACCCGATGGCCCGTGCCGTCCTCCCCACTGTTCTGCCCAGCGTGTGCGTCGCACTCACGTTTCCCCAGGAGGGGGACGGTCGTTGGGACGGACGTGAGACAGGTAGCGAGGCGCGCTCGGCGCGCAGGGGCCGCGCTGGCCGCCGTAGTGACATGGGCAGGACTGCTTGCCGGAGCCGCGGGATGCACCGGTGACGGCGGTGGCATCGACCGGCTGATGGGCAAGCCCCGGTCGCCCGCCGACGCGATCCGGGTGACACCCGACGACGGCAGCAAGGGAGTCAAGGGCGACGAACCGCTCCAGGTCGAGGTCCCCGACGGACGCCTCGAATCGGTGAAGGTCGTCCGGGTGCAGGACGCGCAGGAGGCTCCGGTGCCAGGCCGCATCGACGAGGACGGCACGACCTGGAAGCCACTGGACGAAGGCGGCCTTGCGCTGGCCGCGAAGTACTCGGTGGACGCCGTCGCCCTCGACGGCCACGGCCGCCGCTCGGCCCGGCACACGACGTTCACGACCCAGGTCCCCGACGAGCGGTTCATCGCCTACGTCTCGCCGGAGAACCGCTCCACCGTCGGCACCGGCATGATCATCTCCCTGGAGTTCAACCAGGAGATCGAGAACCGCGAGGCCGTCCAGCGCGCCATCCACGTCACCGCGGACCCGGAAGTCGACGTACGGCCGCACTGGTTCGGCAAGACCCGCGTGGACTTCCGCCCCGAGAAGTACTGGAAGCCCGGCACGAAGGTCACCGTCGGCCTGCGCCTGCGCGACGTCGAGGCCGCCCCCGGCATCTACGGCCTCCAGGACAAGAGCTTCTCGTTCACGGTCGGCCGCAGCCAGACCTCCCTGGTCGACGCCGCCGAGCACACCATGGAGGTACGCCGCGACGGCGAGGTCCTCTCCACGGTCCCGATCACCGCGGGCGCCCCCAAGACCACGACGTACAACGGGAAAATGGTGGTCACGGAGATGCTGGAGGTGACCCGGATGAACAGCCGCACCGTCGGCTTCGGCGGGGAGTACAACATCCCCGACGTCCCGCACGCGATGCGCCTGACGACGTCAGGCACCTTCCTGCACGGCAACTACTGGTCGCCGGACGCCCCCGGCAACACGAATGTCAGCCACGGCTGTGTGGGCCTGCGCGATGTGAAGGGCGGCAGCTCACGGACCCCGGCGGGGTGGTTCTTCGACCGCACTCTGATCGGCGATGTGGTGGAAGTTGTCAACAGCGATGACAAGAAAGTCGCTCCTGACAACGGCCTCGGTGGCTGGAACATGGGGTGGAAGGACTGGACGGCGCCGCCCGGCTCGAAGCCGGAGGCCAAGCCCGAGGGCCGGAACTGAGGCAGGGCCCGCACCACGTGCGCAGTTGGGACTGAACAGTGACATTGGCGGGGAGTCATCGGTCAGAGCCGTGTGGTTATCTAGCGCAGGCGCGTGTCTGTGCGCGCCGAGGCACTGGGGTGCGGGCCTGACCAGGCCGTGCGAGGGGAGACACATCTTGAACGGGCGACCGATATCGGGGACGTCGGTTGGTGCGCGGGGGCGCGCACGGCGACGGGGGACCAAGGGTCTCTTTGCGGTGGCATCGGGTGTGACGCTGCTGTTGGTCACGGCATGCGGCGGAAGCGGCGGCTCGGACTCGGGCGGCGACGGCAAGGGCAAGGCGGCCGACAAGAACGCGCCGTCGACGGCCGTGGTGACGATAGCGCCGAAGGACGGCGCCGACTCGGTGGCCACCAGCGGCGCACTGAAGATAGCCGCCGACAAGGGCAAGTTGGCCAAGGTCGAGGTCGAGGACAGCAAGGGCAATCCGGTCCCGGGCAAGATCACCTCGGGCGGCGCCACATGGACGCCGGCGCATCACCTCGCCGCCTCCACGAAGTACAAGGTCCACGCGATAGCCAAGGACTCCGAGGGACGTGAGTCCGCCAAGGACACGTCGTTCACGACGCTGACCCCGAAGAACACCTTCATCGGGCAGTTCACGCCGGAGGACGGCTCGAAGGTCGGCGTCGGAATGCCGTTCTCGGTCCACTTCTCGCGCGGCATCACCGAGCCGGAGGCCGTCGAGAAGGCCATCGAGGTCAAGACCGAGCCGTCCGTGCCGGTCGAGCCGCACTGGTTCGGCAACGACCGCATCGACTTCCGCCCGGAGAAGTACTGGAAGGCGGGCACGAAGGTCACGGTCAAGCTCAACCTCGACGGTGTCGAGGGCAGGCCCGGGGTCTACGGCGAGCAGGCCAAGACCCTGAAGTTCACGATCGGCCGCAGCCAGGTCTCCACCGTCGACGCCAAGACCAAGCACATGAAGGTCGTCCGGGACGGCAAGCAGATCAAGAAGATCCCGATCACCGCGGGCGCCCCCGGCACGACGACGTACAACGGCCAGATGGTCATCAGCGAGAAGCTCCAGGTCACGCGCATGAACGGCGAGACCGTCGGCTTCGGCGGCGAGTACGACATCAAGGACGTCCCGCACGCGATGCGGCTTTCCACATCGGGCACGTTCATCCACGGCAACTACTGGTCGGGCGGCGCCTTCGGCAACACGAACGCCAGCCACGGCTGCATAGGCCTGAGCGACGTGCGCGGCGGCTACAGCAAGAAGACGCCCGCCGGATGGTTCTTCGAGAACTCCCTCATCGGGGACCTCGTGGTCGTGAAGAACTCGGCGGACAAGACGATCCAGCCCGAGAACGGCTACAACGGCTGGAACATGTCCTGGGAGAAGTGGAAGGCCTGACCGGTCGGAAAGCCTGACCGATCGGCACACTCGTGCGGGGCACGGCTAACGTGCCCCGCATGACATCTGTGCATCTCGAAGTCGCCGAAGGCGTCGGCACGATCCGCCTCGACCGCCCCCCGATGAACGCGCTCGACATCGCCCTGCAGGACCGGCTCAAAGAGCTGGCCGAAGAGGCGACCCGGCGCGACGACGTACGCGCCGTGATCATCTACGGCGGCGAGAAGGTGTTCGCGGCGGGCGCGGACATCAAGGAGATGCAGGACATGGACCACGCGGCGATGGTCGTGCGCTCCCGTGCCCTGCAGGAATCCTTCACCGCCGTCGCCCGCATCCCCAAGCCCGTCGTCGCCGCCGTCACGGGCTACGCGCTCGGC
>NZ_BAAAUG010000107.1:0-7588 GCF_039533825.1 Streptomyces rectiviolaceus | reverse complement strand
CTGGCGCTCTGCGCCGACTTCCGCATCGCCGCCGACAACGCCAAGCTCGGCCAGCCGGAGATCCTGCTCGGCCTGATTCCCGGCGCGGGCGGCACCCAGCGCCTGTCGCGTCTGGTCGGCCCGTCCAAGGCCAAGGACCTCATCTTCACCGGCCGCATGGTCAAGGCCGACGAGGCGCTCACCATCGGCCTGGTGGACCGGGTGGTGCCCGCCGCCGAGGTGTACGAGCAGGCGCACCAGTGGGCCGCGCGGCTCGCGCAGGGTCCCGCGCTCGCGCTGCGCGCCGCCAAGGAGGCCGTGGACGCAGGCCTGGAGACGGACATCGACACCGGGCTCGCGATTGAACGCACCTGGTTCGCGGGTCTGTTCGCCACCGAGGACCGCGAGCGGGGCATGCGCAGCTTCGTCGACGAGGGTCCGGGCAAGGCGAAGTTCCTCTGAAGCAACCTCTGCAGCGACCCCTGCAGCAACCCTGAAGTTCCGCTGGAACGCGAGCAGTTGAGAGCGCGTCAGCCAAAGTGTCCCCCGGAAGAGCGGATTATGCGGGACTTAAGAGAACCTTAAGCCTGCCTGCTCCGCGGCCGTAAGTGATCACCCGTAAGCGGGTAGTCATCGCAGGTCAACAGGGGTGTCACCGGGCCCTGACTGCCACTGGCATATGCCTACCCAGCCCCCCGGAATGGATGGTTCCGGGGGGCTTATTCCGTCGGAACGGCCCCGGAACGCGCTCTGTGCGGCCATGATGGGGGCATGGCGGGGCTGGAGGATATCGAACAGCCGCGGCGACACGGGAGTGCGACCGCGGCGCGCTGGTCGCCGGCGGTCGAGGACGAACACGCGCTCAAGGCGCTGGAGTTGTTCGGCAATCCGACGGACGCGGAAGTTCCGCTGCCGTCGCGCCCGGAGTCCGCCGCCATCGCGCGCCGGCTCGCCCAGGTCGTCGTGCTCCGGCACTGGGGGCTCTCCCCGAAGCTGACCGAGGACGCGGTACTCCTCACCTCCGAGCTCGTCGGCAACGCCGTGCGGCACACCGGCGCCCGCGTCTTCGGGCTGCGGATGATGCGGCGGCGCGGCTGGATCAGGATCGAGGTGCGCGACCCCTCGCGCGGACTGCCCTGTCTGATGCCCGTCCATGAACTCGACCTCAGTGGCCGTGGCCTCTTCCTGGTCGACAAGCTCTCCGACCGGTGGGGCGTGGACCTGCTGCCGCGCGGCAAGACGACCTGGTTCGAGATGCGGGTCGCCGACCGCTGAGACGCGAAAAGACGCGAAAGCCCCCGGTCGCCGTTGAGGGGCGCTGCGGGGGCCTGCGCGGAGTGCCGTGGACAAAGGGGTGTGGTCCACGGCACTGAAGACGACCTGAGCCCGGGTCAATGGGGGTCGTGGCTCCGACTATGGCAGACGGGGGCCAGCGATCCAAAAGTATCTATCCGGGCATAAGGGTGCAAATCATGACAGTTCAAAGGTGAATCCTCGGTGAGATGGGACACCTGCCTGGTAAACGCTGGTTAAGTTCCGGCTGTGACAGGTGTTCCGCAAGGGGCGGCGAGGTGTCCAAGAGCCCCCGCGGCGCCGACCCGCAGGGTTCATTCGCGGGCAATCAGCAGCTTTCGCCCGCTTTGACCATTAAATGGTCGCGTGATCGAGACCGACCGCCGCGGAGCCCTCCGCGCGGGCGCCGGGCTGGCCTTCGCGGGCGCGCTCACCGCAGGCTGCTCCGCCTCCGGATCCGCCCCCGCGACACACCGGGCCGCACCCGCAGCCCGCCGCCCCGCCGCGAAAGCCCGCCCCGCCCCCGCACCCCGCCGCTTCCCCGGCCTGCCCGACCAGATCGCGCACAGCCCCCGCGGCCGCCCCCAGGTCGCCCTCACCTTCCACGGCCAGGGCGACCCGGCCACCGCGCGGTCCCTGCTCACCATCGCCGAGAAGGCGGACGCCAAGATCACCGTCCTCGCCGTCGGCAGCTGGCTCGACGAACACCCCGAGCTCGCCCGCCGCATCCTCGACGGCGGCCACGACCTCGGCAACCACACCCACCACCACCGCACCATCAACGCCATGGACGAGACCGACGCGTACGCGGAGATCACCGGCTGCGCCGACCGACTGCGCCGCCTCACCGGCTCCATCGGCACCTGGTTCCGCCCCTCGCGCGCCGAGACCGCGACCCCCCTCGTCGCCCGCCTCGCCCGCCGCGCGGGCTACCCGCACGTCCTCTCGTACGACGTCGACTCCCTCGACTTCACCTCGCCGGGCGCCCCGGCCGTCACCCGCAAGATCGCCTCAGAGGTACGCGCGGGCTCCGTCGTGAGCCTGCACTTCGGGTACGCGGACACGGTCGCCGCGCTCCCCGCCGTCCTGGAAGAACTGGACCGCCGCAACCTGCGCGCGGTGACGACCACGGAGTTGCTGACCTGATGACCCTGCACCTGAACCTCACCAAGCGCACCGGAGCGGTCATCGCCGCCGGCGCCGTCGTCGCCGCCGCGCTCGCCGGCTGCGGCAGCGACACACGCGAGAACGAAGCCCTCGGCACCAAGGGCGTCCAGAAACCCGCCAAGCCCAAGGTGGCGCCGGGCCTCCCCGGCATGCCACCGGTCCTCGACCCCAAGGACGTCTACGCGGCGGACCGCCCCAACAAACTCTCCCCGGTGGTCAAGGACTTCCCCTCCCGCATCTACGTCCCCAACACCAACTCCAACACCGTCTCCGTCATCGACCCCAAGACGTACGAAGTGATCGACACGATCGACGTCGGGATCCAGCCCCAGCACGTCGTCCCCTCCTGGGACATGAAGACGCTCTGGGTCAACAACAACCGCGGCCACACGCTCACCCCCATCAACCCCAAGACCGGCAAGGCGGGCAAGCCGGTCGAGGTCCACGACCCGTACAACCTCTACTTCACGCCCAACGGCAAGTACGCCATCGTGATGGCCTCGATGGACCGCGAACTGGTCTTCCGCGACCCGCACACCATGAAGAAGGTCAAGACCGAACCGGTCAGCTGCTACGGCGTCAACCACGCCGACTTCTCGGCGGACGGCCGCTACTTCATCGTCTCCTGCGAATTCTCCGGCGAACTCCTCAAGGTCGACACGGAGAAGATGAAGGTCATCGGCCAGCAGAAACTGCCCTTCGACGGCGCCATGCCGCAGGACGTGAAGATCTCGCCCGACGGAAAGACCTTCTACGTCGCCGACATGATGGCCGACGGCATGTGGGTCCTGAACGGCGAGAAGTTCGAGAAACCGAAGCTCCTTCCCACCGGCAAGGGCACCCACGGCCTGTACGTCAGCCGGGACTCACGCGAGATGTACGTGTCCAACCGGGGCGAGGGCACCGTCTCCGTATTCGACTTCCCCAAGAACAAGCTCACCAAGAAGTGGAAGCTCCCGCAGGGCGGCAGCCCCGACATGGGCGGCGTGTCGGCCGACGGCAACACCCTCTGGCTGTCCGGGCGTTACGACTCCGAGGTGTACGCCATCGACACCCGCACCGGAGTCCAGACCGCCCGCATCCCGGTGGGCGGCGGCCCACACGGCCTCGCGGTGTACCCGCAACCTGGCCGCTACTCACTCGGCCACACCGGGATCTTCCGCTGAGCTGTTCAACGGTTGACCACAGCGGCCACCGGGCACAAAAAGGGTAGATACACCTACCCCCCACCCCCCTGCAGCTCAGGAGGTCGCCCGTGCTCAAAGGCATCGACGTCAGCTCGTACCAGTCCACATTCGACACGGACGGCATCTCTTTCGTGATCATAAAAGCGACGGAGGGCCGCTCGTACGTGAACCCACGCCTGACGGCCCAGACGAAGCGAGCACGGGACGGCGGCTGCGTGGTGGGCTTCTACCACTTCCTGTGGCCGGGGAACATCACGGCCCAGGCGGAGTATTTCGTCAGCAAGGCCCCTGAGAAATCAGGGGACTTGCTGGCGGTGGACTGGGAGTGGACGGGAGACCGGACGGCCGCGTCGAACGCCGAGAAGGACCGCTTCATCCGGGAGGTGAAGAGGTTGCGGCCCTCGCACAGGTGTTTGCTCTACTGTAATCGCGATTTTTGGACCACCCGGGACAGCACGTCCTTTGCGGGTGACGGTCTGTGGATCGCCGACTATGTCTCGGCGGGCAAGCCCCGCATCCAGGCGAAGTGGCGGATCCACCAGTACACGTCGACGCCGCTGGACAAGAACGTGGCGGACTTCGCGAGCAAGCAGGCGATGCGGGACTGGGCCACGATCGACTGACGTTTCGGTCGGTCTACGCCCCGTCCGCCGCGAGCGGTTCTTCCCGGAACCGCTTCGCGGGCGGCGAACAGCCCTGGAAGTACTACGACCTGGGTGAGGGCTACCGCAGCTACGACTTCCTCGCCAAGTGCCCCCACCGATCGAAGATCTCCTGGCTATCAGGAGTGAAGGTCCACTGCTGCAGAGCCCGCCGCAACTCGGACTCGGTCAGCCACCCGTGCCAGGCCACCTCGCCCGGATCGGGGGCGACGACCTCCGGAAGCACGGCATCGCACACCCCAAGCCAGTAAGGGCTGAGCCCGCCCCGGTTGAGGAACTTGAACCGAAGGCACACTGCCGCGGATGTTCCCAGCTCCTCACTGAGCTCGCGGGCAGCCGCCTGCTCATAGGACTCGCCGACTCCTGCAGCGCCCCCGACCCCGAGTTCGTAATGACCTGGGAAACGGGACAGCTGCTCGGCACGCCGATGGACGAGAAAGCGACTCTGCTCATCACGGCACACCACCGAAGCAACTCGGTGCAGCCAGCCCTCCCGAACGGCCTCCCACCGACTGACTACCCCCAGCACGCGGTCCTGAGCGTCAACGCGTTCCACGAGTTCATCCACGACGCACACGATTGCAGAACCCACTGACACCCGCCCGGAGTGCCCGGACGGCCACGCAGTCAACGGCCCTTGGGTAGGACGCGCTGCGGGACTGGGCCAAGCCGTAGTCGTCCCGCGCGCGACTCGAGGTGTTCCGTCAGGCGCGCCAGTCCGGCGTCCGCTCCTGGGATGCCGAGTCCAGCGCCTTGCGGACCGTTTCCGCGTCCGCCGCCAGGCCGTAGACCGGGGTGCCCGGCTGCTGGCGCCAGGATTCGTCCTGGCCGCCTGTGTCGACGGTGTCGAAGCCGATCTCGTCGATGAGGTCGCGTACGACCTTCTTGGCGGCCTCGTCGTCGCCCGACACCGGGAGGGCCACGCGGCCGGGTGTGCCCTTGGGCTGGGGCTTGTCGAGGATGTCGTGGGCGTAGGTGCCGTTGAAGGCCTTGATCACCGGGTGGTCGATCTGTCGTTCCGTCCAGCGGCTCTCGGTCAGGCCTTCCTCGATCTCGGTGATCTTCCCGTCGCGCTGCTGGGGGTAGTAGTTGCCGGTGTCGATGACGGCGACGTTCTCGGCCGCCTCGGCGAGGAAGCCGGAAGGCAGGTTCGGTACGGCCTTGAGGGGGATCGTCACGACGACGACCTGGGCGCCTCGTGCCGCCTCCTCGACTGTCACCGGCGTGGCGCCGGTCTCCTCGGCGAGGGCCGTCAGGGTCTGCGGGCCACGGGAGTTCGCGACGGAGACGTCGTGGCCGACTGCCGTGAGGCGGCGGGTGAGGTTGCCGCCGATGTTGCCCGCGCCGATGATGCCGATCTTCATGACTGGCCCTTCCCTTCCGGGGTTGGTTCGCTGGGGTCGTAGCGGAGCCAACCTCCGGAACGGGTGAGGTATTCCGGCCCCGTGGCTCCGGATGGGTGGATCGGCCCTCCCTCAGAGTTTCACCACGATCTTGCCGGTGTGTGTATTGGACTCCATCAGGCGGTGCGCGTCCTGGATGCGGTCGAGGCCGTCGAAGACCTCGGCGATCGGCGGGCGGAAGGCGCCGTCGCGCAGGCCCTGGTTGAGGAAGGCCGTGGAGCGGCGGCGGCCGGCCGGGGTGGTGGTCAGGGTGGAGTTGGCGTAGAAGTGGATCTTGAGGTCGGCCATCCGCGGGAGTTCGGCGGGGCGTGGGTCGAGCCAGCCGTAGGCGACGACGGTGCCGCCCTCCGGTATGAGTGCCTCGGCCAGGGGGCGGAAGTCGGGGCCGCCGATCGCGTCGAAGATCAGCTCGACGCCGCGCCCGTCGGTGAACCGCTTGGTCTCCTTCACTGTGCCCTCGACGTTCCCGCCGTCCGTGACGATGACATGCGCCGCGCCGAGGTCGAGGAGCTGCTGCTTCTTCGCCTCGGTGCGCGTCGTGGCGACGGGGACGGCTCCGATGCGCCGGGCCACCTGGATGGCGGCCGTCCCCACCCCGCTGGACGCGCCGGTGATCAGGACGTGGTCGCCGGGTCGGAGCCCACCCGTCTCGATCATGCCGCCGTACGCCGTGGTGTAGGTGAGCCAGGCCGCGGCTCCGGTGACCGCGTCCACCTCGGCGGGGCGCGGCACGAGGGCTGACTCGGGCAGGACGACGCGCTCGGCGTAGACGCCCTGTGCGCTCATCTCGATGCCGGGGCCGGTGAACACCGTGTCGCCCGCCGCGAATTCGGTGACGCCGTCGCCGATCTGCTCGACGGTGCCCGCGGCTTCGTAGCCGAGCCGTGAGCCGGGCAGGGTGGGCTGGTAGTAGTAGCCGCCGGAGCGGAAGAGGGCTTCGGCGCGGTTGAGGCCCAACGCGTCTACGCGGACGAGGACTTCACCGGGGCCGGGGGTGGTGGCGAGTTCCACGTCGTGGATCTTCAGGACCTCGGGGCCGCCGATCTCGTCGAAGAGGACGGTGCGCGTGGTGGTCGTGGTAGTCGTGGTGGTGTCGGTCGTCGTGGTGCCGGTTGTTGTTGTCATGTCGAGAACGCTATGCAGGTCGTGCGAGACGATCCATGCCTGCCGATCTCGAATTTCTGTCAGTACGTCTCGCTGTCCGTCCCCCCGGGCTACCGTACGGACATGGACGTACTCAGCGACGCGATCGCGGCCATGCGCACGGGGCACCCGCACTCCTCTCGTACGACCAAGCACGCGCCCTGGGGCATGGGGTTCGGTGCCACCCGAGGAGCCGGGTTCCATGTGGTTCTGCAGGGCTCGGCCTGGCTGCTGTCGGCCGCGGAGGGCGCGGAGCCCCTGGCGCTCGGGCCCGGTGACGTGGTCTTCCTCGCGCACGGGCGGGGGCACGGCCTGGCCAGCGCGCCCGACGCGCACCTGGAGGAGTTCGTCCTCGCACCGGACGGTACCTGGCCGAGGACGTGGGAGAGCGCGGGCGACGGCGCGGCCACTGTCCTGCTCTGCGGGGCCTACCAGCTCGACAAGGCGCGCGCCCATCCACTGCTGGCCGAGCTGCCCGAGGTGGTGCACCTGCCGTCCAGGATCGGCGAGCACGCCCACTTGCGGGCCGCCGTGGAGCTGCTCGGCGCCGAACTCGCCGACCCGCAGCCGGGGTCCGACGCGGTGGTGCCCGCGCTGCTCGACACGATGCTGCTCTACATCCTGCGGGCGTGGTGGCTTCGGGAGCAGCCCGCCCAGCAGCCCGCCCAGCAGGCGGCCGAGCAGCGCGGCGAACGGCCCGGCGAGCATCCGGCGGGCGACGACCTGGAGCGGATCACGGCCGAGCTGACGCTCC
>NZ_BAAAUG010000106.1:0-13688 GCF_039533825.1 Streptomyces rectiviolaceus | reverse complement strand
CCCCGCGTGGGTCGAGGGCCGGGACCGACTGCGCGCGGCGGCGACGACGGCGCCGGGCAGGCTCCGGATCATCGGCGCCGTCCTGGCCCTGCTCGTCGTGGCGTTCGGCGCGGTCACCACCTGGCAGATGTCGGATCGCTCGGCCGCCGCGAACAGCGTCCTGAACCGCAGCCAGCCGCTGAGCGGCGACGCGGCGGCCATCTACCGCTCCCTCGCGGACGCCAACACGGCCGCGTCCAGCGGCTTCCTGGCGGGCGGTCAGGAACCGGCCGACGTGCGCGACCGGTACAACGCCGACATCGACCGGGCCTCCGAGAAGCTGGCGACCGCCGCGTCGAACGCGGGCTCGGGCTCGTCGGCCGCCGACTCGGTGACCAAGCTGAACAAGCTGCTTCCGGAGTACACCGGTCTGATCGAGCGGGCCCGCGCGAGCAACCGCCAGGGCCTCCCCCTGGGCGGCGCCTATCTGCGGTACGCGAACGACAAGATGCAGACCCAGATGCTCCCGGCAGCCGAGCAGCTCTACACCGCGGAGAAGGAGCGGCTGAACAGGGACTACGACGACGCGAAGCCGTATCCCTGGTTCGCCATCGCCCTCGGTCTGCTGGCGCTCGGCGCCCTGTTCTGGGCCCAGCGCCGCAACTACCGCCGGACGAACCGGGTGTTGAACCACGGCCTGGTCGCCGCGACCGCCGCCTCGACGATCGTCCTGCTCTGGCTGGTCGCGGGCCACACCGTCGCCCGCTCGGGACTCAACGACTCGTACGACCACGGCGTGAAGTCCCTGAACGTCCTGAACGACGCCCGCATCAGCTCGCTCAAGGCCCGCAGCAACGAGAACCTCACGCTGGTCAGCCGCGGCGCGGAGACCGTCGAGGTCGGCGCGGAGAAGGTGGTCAAGGACAAGTTCGACGTCGCCTACCAGACGCAGATGAAGCAGCTCGGCAGCGCGGACAGCGGGCTGCTCGGCAAGGCCGCGGCCATCGCCGACGACGCGTCGGGCAAGAACCCCGTCGAGGCGGCCGCGAAGAACGTGTCGGTCTGGAAGGACCGGCACAAGACCGCGCGGGACAGCGACGACGCAGGTGACTATCAAGGGGCGCTCGCCAAGGTCGTCGGCGACAAGAACGACGAGCCCACCGGCGAGTGCTTCGACAATGTCGACGACGCACTCGAAGACGCGCTGGGGCACGAGCAGGCCGAGTTCGAGCAGGCGGCGAAGGACGGCAAGGGAGCGATGAGCGGGCTCCCGGTGGGCGCCGCCGTGCTCGCGGTGCTCGCCGCCGCAGGCGCCGTGCTCGGCGTCGGGCGCAGGCTGTCGGAGTACAGGTGAGAGGGGGCGAGCGGACGATGCGTACGCGAGGACTGGCGAGGCTGCGCGGCTGGGGTGGAGCTGCCGCCATGGCGGTGGCCTGCGCTCTCACGGGCTCCCTCGTGCTCGTGCTGCCCGAGGCGGGCAGCACGGTCAAGGCCGACAGCGCCGCGAGCCGCGGCTCCCAGGGTTCCGCCGAGGCCGCTCCCGCGCGGGCCGAGAAGTGCGAGAGCCCGGAGGAGAGCCTGTCGCCCGACGACAAGGACGGCCCGACGATCGAGGCCATCCGCGACCGCAAGGTCAAGAAGCTCATCGTCGGCGTCGACCAGAACAGCTACCGCTGGGGCTATCGCGACCCGAACAAGAAGACGGCGACGCTCGAAGGCTTCGACATCGACCTCGCGCACAAGATCGCCGAGGAGATCCTCGGCGACCGCGACGCCGTGCTCTTCCGCGCCATCCCCACCAACCAGCGCGTCAAGGCGATACAGAGCGGCCAGGTCGACATGGTCGTGCGGACCATGACGATCACCTGCGAGCGCGAGGAAGACGTCTCCTTCTCCACCGCCTACTTCAAGACCGGTCAGCAGGTCCTCGCCCCCAAGTCCTCGGACATCACCGGGTTCGACGACACACTGGACGGCAAGAAGGTCTGCTCCGCGAAGGGTTCCACGGCGCTCACCAAGCTCGGGGAACTCAAGAAGAAGGGCCTCGATGCCGACATCGGGACTACGGTCCCCAACCAACTCGACTGCCTGGTAAGGCTCCAGCTCGGTGAGGTGGACGCCGTCGTGACCGACAGCGCGCTCGCCGCGAGCCAGGCCGCACAGGACCCGACGGTCGAGCTCAAGGGCGACGCACCGCTCAACACCGAGTACTACGGCGTGGCGATGAAGAAGCCGGAGAAGGGCAAGGACGACCTGGTGCGGCGGGTCAACCAAGTCCTTGAGGACTACCGCAAGAGCGGCTGGCAGAAGAGTTACGACCACTGGCTGAAGCCCGCCCTCGGCGAATCGGCGGGACCGCCCGCACCGAAGTACAGCGACTGAGCCGGACGTGCACAGCAACGCAGAGCGGAGAGGTGATCGATGAGCGTCGCGGGACCCACCGGTCCTGTGATGGACCGGGACGAGGTGGACCGTGCGCTGGCGCGGCTCGACGCCGAGCACGAGGCGATCGAGACCTCGCTCCTCGCCCTTCAGGATCACGCGGGCCGCCGACTCCTCGAAGGTGCCGGTCTCACCGGCACCACCCAGGAGCGCTGGCAGGCCACCGAACAGCAGATCACCCTCCTGTGGGCCTACTTCGACGCGTACGCCGCCGCCCTGCGCGCGGCGCACGAGACGCGGGCCCGCAGACGCTGGCCCAACAGAGACGACCTGGTGGAGCTGACCGAGCTGCTGCGCGGTGAGAGCGTCACCGTCGCCGGCGGCGCCGCCCCCGCGCCGCCGGCCTCGATCACCGGACCCGCCAAACTCACCGAACGCTTCACGCTCATCGAACTCGTCTCGCGGATGAACGACCTGTACGCCCACTCGCTCGACATGGTCGTCGCCGCCGACTCGGTCTGGTCCGCGCTGCCCGCCCGGATAGACCTCCTCTCCGCCGAGCTGCAGCGCACCCGGCAGCTCGCGCACTCCGTGGGCGTGCGGCCCGGCGAGCATCCGGCGGGCGACGACCTGGAGCGGATCACGGCCGAGCTGACGCTCCTCCGCGAGCAGGTGATCTCCGATCCGCTGGCCTTCTGGCAGCCCGTGCGGGGCAGTTCGGCCCCCGGCGGCGGCCGCCCGCACACCGAGCGGTACGACCGCGAGGCCCGCGCCCTCGAGGACGTGCGCCGGGAGATCGACGCGGTGCTCACCGTCCGGCAGGATGCGGAGCTGCGGCTCGGCAGGCTCCGTGACGTGCTCTCGCGCGCGGACCGCACCCTGGCCGAGGCACGCTCCGCGCGCGGCGAGGTCCTCGCCAAGATCGCCGCGTCCGAGGTGCCCGCCGTCAGCGGCCCGTCGACCGCGCTGCAGGAGCAGCTCGCGATGGCGTCCGACTACCGCAGGCACGCCCAGTGGCACCGGCTCTCCCCGCTCCTGGAGTCCCTGGAGGAGAAGGCCGAGGACGAACTGCTGCGCGCCCGCGAGTCGTTGACGGCCGTCACCCAGCCCCTCGCGGTCCGCGCGGAGCTGCGCGGCCGTCTGGACGCGTACAAGGCGAAGGTCGCCCGGCTCGGCCACGCGGAGGACCCGCTCCTGGTCGAGCGGTACGACGCGGCGCGCCGGATGCTGTGGAGCGCGCCCTGCGATCTGCGCGTCGCCGAACAGGCGGTGCTTCGTTTTCAGCAGGCGGCCGCCGAGGTCCTTGCACCGAGGGTGCCGCAACAGGGCGGTCCCACCGACCGGAGGGGGGAAGCATGAGTGAGCAGCGGAAGTGCCAGCGACCCGGATGCACAGGGTCGTACGAGGACGTGGGCGGCGGCGAGCTGTACTGCGACACCTGCGGCCTTGCCCCGGTCGTCTCACCGACGGGCATGGTGTCCTCTCCCCCGACCGGCATCACCGGCGGCGGCAAGGGATCGGGCAGCAGCAGCTCCCGCTCCAGTTCGCGCGCGTCATCCCGCTCGTCGCGCTCGTCGCGCTCGTCTAGGTCTCAGTCCTCGCGCCGTTCGGTCTCGGGGCGGCTCTCGCGCTCGCTGTCCGGCAGTTCGACGTCCCGCTCGGTCTCCGTGCGCAGCTCCGGCTCGGGGGCGGGTTCATCGGCACGCAGCAGGCTCGGCGTGGGCCTGGTGCTCGTGCCCGAGGTGCCGCGCCCCGATCCACGCCAGGCGGTGCAGGAGAACCCCGAGGTTCCCGAGCGCAAGCGCTTCTGCTCGCGCTCCGACTGCGGGGCTCCGGTGGGCCGCGCGCGCGGGGAACGGCCAGGGCGCACCGAAGGGTTCTGCACCAAGTGCGGCCACCCGTACTCGTTCGTGCCGAAGCTGAGCACCGGCGACATCGTGCACGGTCAGTACGAGGTCGTGGGCTGTCTGGCGCACGGCGGGCTCGGCTGGGTCTATCTCGCCGTCGACCGCGCGGTCTCCGACCGCTGGGTGGTCCTCAAGGGCCTGCTCGACACGGGCGACCAGGACGCGATGGCCGCAGCGATCTCCGAGCGCCGCTTCCTCGCCGAGATCGAGCACAGCAACATCGTCCGCATCTACAACTTCGTCGAGCACCTCGACCAGCGCACGGGCTCCATGGACGGCTACATCGTCATGGAGTACGTCGGCGGCAAGTCCCTCAAGGAGATCGCCAACGAACGCCGTACGGCGCAGGGCAAGCGCGACCCGCTGCCCGTCGAGCAGGCCTGCGCGTTCGGCATCGAGGCCCTTGAGGCCCTCGGCCATCTGCACAGCCGCAATCTCCTGTACTGCGACTTCAAGGTCGACAACGCCATCCAGACCGAGGACCAGCTCAAGCTGATCGACATGGGCGCGGTCCGCCGCATGGACGACGACGAGTCGGCGATCTACGGAACGGTCGGCTATCAAGGGCCCGAAGTCGCCGAGCTCGGCCCGTCGGTGGCCTCCGACCTGTACACGGTGGCGCGCACGCTCGCCGTGCTCACCTTCGACTTCCAGGGCTACACGAACGTCTTCGTGGACTCCCTGCCGGACCCGGACAACATCGAGGTCTTCCGCAAGTACGAGTCGTTCTACCGCCTGTTGGTGCGCGCGACCGACCCGGACCCGGCCCGCAGGTTCGCGTCGGCGCAGGAGATGGCGGAGCAGCTCACGGGCGTCCTGAGGGAGGTCGTGGCCCTCCAGACGGGTCGGCCGCGCCCCGCGCTGTCCACCCTGTTCGGGCCCGAGGTGAAGGTCACGGACACGGAGTTGTTCGCCGAACTGACCGGGGACGTCTCGCAGTTCGGGGTACGTGTGCTGCCCACGGGACGGCGCAAGGGGCAGCCTGAACTGACGGCAGGCCGGGCGAGCGGCAACGGCACCCCGGCGCTCGCGCCGCCGCCCGTGCCTCCGGCCGCGCCGCCGGCCCGGATCGTCCGCTCTCTCGACGCCCCCGCGACGGCGCTCGCGCTTCCGGTGCCGCGCGTCGACCCGAACGACGCGAACGCGGGGTTCCTGGCCGGGCTCATGGCCTCCGCGCCCGCCGAGCTGATCACCGCGCTGCGGGCCGCGCCCACCGACTCCGTCGAGCTGAGGCTGCGCGGGCTCCGCGCCCGCCTGGCCATGGGTGAACCGGAGCCCGCCGCACAGGCGTTGACGGAGCTTGAGATACAGCATCCGGACGACTGGCGGGTGGTCTGGTACCGCGGCGTGGCCTCACTGGCGACCGGCGACCACGAGAACGCGGCGCTGTCCTTCGACGCGGTGTACGACGCGTTCCCCGGCGAGCCCGCGCCCAAGCTGGCCCTCGGCGTCTGCGCGGAGGTCCTGGAGCAGCTGGACAACGCGGCCGAGTACTACCGCCTCGTCTGGGCCACCGACCCGAGCTATGTCAGCGCGGCGTTCGGCCTGGCCCGCGTACAACTCGCGTCGGACGACCGGCGCGGCGCCGTGCACACCCTGGAGTCGGTGCCCGAGGCCTCGATCCACTACACGGCGGCCCGCGTGGCCGCGGTGCGGGCGCGGCTGCGGCACCGTATGACGTTGGACACCGCGCCGTCGCCCGGCACTCTTTTCCTCGACGACCTGACGGCGGCGGCGGGCCAGGTGGAGGCCCTCGCGGGCTTCGGCCTCGACGCGGTGCGCCGTGAGCGGCTCTCCACCGAGGTCCTTGGCACCGCGTTGGACTGGGTACTCTCCGGTAGGCACTCTGGTCACGCCGCCGCCCCGCCGACAGCACCCGCTGCACCGGCAGGCGGCTCGCGGACCGTGCTGCTCGGCAGCGACCTGGACGAGCGCGGCCTCCGGTTCGGCCTGGAGCGCTCGTACCGAACGCTTGCCCGGCTCGCACAGGGTGGCGAGGAAAGGATCGAACTGGTGGAACGGGCCAACCGTTTCCGCCCTCGGACGTGGGTGTGAAGATGTCGCAGATGCACCAGCAGACTGCCGGGGCAGGTTCCACGTGCCCCGGCTGCGAAGAGCCGCTGGAATCGGGTGACCTGTTCTGCGGCGCGTGCGGGTACGACCTGTCGGCGCAGCCGGCGGGGTCGGACGACCGCCCCACCGTCGCGATGAACGGCTCGTCGTCCGCGGCGCCGCCCGACGCGTCGTCGCAGTGGCCCGTCGCCCCGGACGTGGACAGCTCCGACATGCCGGTGCCCGCGCACCTGCCCACCGACCTGCCGGTCACGGAGTCGTCGGGCGGCGAGCCCTCCCCGAACGCGGGGGACGGCCCCGCCGAGCGGCCCGCCGAGCCGGACGAGTACCCCCTGCCCGCCCCCGGCGCCCCGCCGGAGCCCGAGCCCGCCGACCCACGGGCCGTCCTGTCCGAACCCACGCCGCCCGCGGGCACCAAGCTCTGCGTGGCGTGCCGTTCGGGCCGCGTCGACCCGGACGGCTACTGCGAGAACTGCGGGCACGCGCAGCCGCGCGAGCGCGACCACATGGAGCAGCAGCTCGACGCGGTCGCCGCGGTCAGCGACCGGGGTCTGCGCCACCACCGCAACGAGGACGCGTTCGCCATCTCGTCGGCCGCGCTGCCGGACGGATCCCCCGCCGTCGTCGCGATCGTCTGCGACGGCGTCTCGTCCGCCACCCGCCCCGGCGAGGCCTCGCTCGCCGCGTCGCGCGAGGCCAACGAGACGCTGCTCGACGCCCTGCCGCGCGGCACGCACCCGCAGCAGGCCATGCACGACGCGATCCTCGCGGCGGCCGACGCCGTCAACGCCCTCGCCGCGGAGCCCACTCAGGCCAGGGAGCACTCCCCGCACCAGAACGCGCCCGCGTGCACGCTCGTCGGCTCGATCGTCGCCGGCGGCCTCCTGGTCGTCGGCTGGGTCGGCGACAGCCGCGCCTACTGGGTTCCCGACGACCGCAGCAGCCCGACCGTCCGGCTCACCGAGGACGACTCGTGGGCCGCGCAGATGGTGGCCGCGGGTCTGATGAACGAGGCGGAGGCGTACGCCGACGAGCGCGCGCACGCCATCACGGGCTGGCTCGGCGCCGATGCGTACGAACTGGAGCCGCACACCGCTTCCTTCAAGCCGGACCGCGCGGGTGTAGTGGTCGTATGCACCGACGGGCTGTGGAACTACGCGGAAGCGGTGGAGGAGATGGCGCGGGCCGTGCCCGTCGATTCCGCCCTGCGCCCACTGCACAGCGCCCAGGTCCTGGTCGGCCACGCACTGGACGGCGGGGGCCACGACAACGTAACAGTGGCGATTCTGCCGTTCCGTCTCGTGCCGCAAGGGGCAGGATCCGCCTAGTGAAGGCCCCCACAACGGTGGGCCGGCCACGCGCACTTGTCACCCACCGGCTTGGGGAAGCCGGTGGGAACGTATAGGGGGAGCAGGGATCCATGGCCAACTTCTCGAAGTCGAACGTGCCGCAGTTCTCGGTCGACGTGTACCAGAACGAGTACATGGCGGAGGGCGCCCGCGAGGTCAACGCGATCGCCACCGTCACCTCGACCGGCGGCGGCACGGTGGGGTCCGCGGTGAGCGCCCCGCACCTCTACTCGGCGGGGCAGACCCCGGACGCGGCCGTGGCGATCATGGTCGACTGTTCGGGATCGATGGACTACCCGCCGACGAAGATGCGCGGCGCCCGTGACGCCACGGCCGCCGCGATCGACGCCGTACGTGACGGAGTCCACTTCGCGGTGATCGGCGGCACCCATGTCGCCAAGGAGGTCTATCCGGGAGACGGCCGCCTGGCGGTCGCCGACGCGCACACCCGGGGGCAGGCCAAGCAGGCCCTGCGCAAGCTCAGCGCGGGCGGCGGCACGGCGATCGGCACCTGGCTGCGCCTCGCCGACCGGCTCCTTTCCTCGGCCGACGTCTCGATACGGCACGGCATCGTGCTGACGGACGGCCGCAATGAACACGAGTCACCCGAGGACCTGCAGGCCTCCCTCGACGCCTGCGCGGGCCGCTTCACCTGCGACGCCCGCGGTGTCGGCACGGACTGGGAGGTGAAGGAGGTCACAGGGATCGCCTCGGCGCTGCTCGGCACCGCCGACATCGTCGCCGACCCGGCCGGGCTCTCCGCCGACTTCACGCAGATGATGGAGGCGGCGATGGGCAAGGAGGTCGCCGACGTCAGCCTGCGGCTGTGGACCCCCATGGGCGCCGAGATCAAGTTCGTCAAGCAAGTGGCGCCCACGGTCGAGGAGTTGACCGCGCGCCGCACGGAGGCGGGACCGCGCGCCGGCGACTACCCCACCGGGTCCTGGGGCGACGAGTCCCGCGATTACCACATCTGTGTCGAGGTGCCGAACGCCGAGCTCGGCCAGGAGATGCTCGCGGCCCGCGTCTCGCTGATCGTGCCGCAGCCCGACGGTAGCGCCCAGACGCTCTCGCAGGGTCTGGTGCGGGCCGTGTGGACGGACGACATGTCCGCTTCGACGTCGATCAACCCGCAGGTGGCGCACTACACGGGCCAGGCGGAACTGGCCCAGGTGATCCAGCAGGGCCTCGATGCACGCAAGTCGGGAGATATGGACGGAGCAACGGCCAAACTGGGCCGTGCCGTTCAGCTCGCCAGCGCCTCGGGCAACGAGGACACCGCGAAGCTGCTTTCGAAGGTGGTCGACGTGGTCGACGCCGTGGCAGGTACTGTTCGATTGAAGGCTAGGGTCGCCGAGGCCGACGAGATGACTCTCGAGACGCGGTCCACGAAGACTGTTCGCGTGAAGAAGTAGCACCACCCATAGAGCACTCATAGAGCACTCATAGAGCACCACCCATACCCATCAGTAGCCACACAGCAGCACGTACGGCCCTCGGGCCGGAGAAGGAGAGGGGGAAGCGCCGACATGCCGACCTGCCCGAACGGACACCAGTCGGGTTCCGACGACTGGTGCGAGGTCTGCGGTCACCGCATGGCCGGTGCCGTACCGCCTCCGCCGCCGCCCCCGGCCGCTCCCGGCTACGGCTATCCGCCTCCGGGGCCCGGCCAGGACGCCGGGTATCCGCAACAGGACCCCGGTTATCCGCAGCAGGACCCCGGATACCCCCAGCAGGCCCCCGGCCGCCCGCACCTGTCGGCGGTCCCGGACCAGGCCGCGGAGGCCGAGCTCTGCCCGCAGTGCCGCACGCCCCGCGAGGCGAACGCGCCGTTCTGCGAGGAGTGCCGCTGGAACTTCCTGACGAACACGGCGACCTCGTACACCCCGGCCGCTCCGCACCCGCCCGCGCCGAACCCGGCGCAGCAGTTCCAGCAGCCCCCCGGCCAGCAGCCGCCCGGCACCCAGCCCGGCCAGGACCCGTTCGGGTACCAGGGCTCGCGGCCCTCGCAGATGAACAGGCCCGCCGAGCCGATCCCGCCGTTCGGCAACGGCAACCCGTCCGGTCAGGTGCCCCCGCCGTACAACGGTGAGGCGCCCCCGCCGCCCTACAACGGCGGTGACCAGTCGGGGCAGCCCCCGCAGGCGTTCCAGCAGCAGGGTCCGCCGGCGCCGCCCGCGTTCCCGCAGGAGACGGGGACTCCGCCGCCTCCGCAGCAGCCCGGTCCCGGCGGTCCGCCGTTCGGTGGCGGTGGCAGTGGCAGTGGCAGTGGCGACGACTGGGTGCTCTCGCCGCCCTCGTCGTCCGCTCCGGGTCCCGGCGCCCCGCAGGCTCCCGAGCAGGGCGAGTGGGGCCGGCAGCAGCCGGGCGGGCCTCCGCAGCAGACGCAGGCGCCGCAGGGCCCTCCGGGCTACCAGGCGGTGCCGGGGCCCAGCACCGGCACGGTCACCTGGTCGGCGACGATCGGTCCCGACCGTGAGTACTTCATGGCGATGATGCACCGCAGCGGTCCCGAGGCCTCGAGCCTGAACCTGCCCGCGTACTCGCCCGAGCAGCAGCGCCCGCTGGCCGGCAACCAGATCACCATCGGCCGTCGCAGGCACTCCACCGGTGACACCCCGGACATCGACCTGTCGGTGCCTCCGGAGGACCCGGGCGTATCGCACCAGCACGCGGTCCTGGTCCAGCAGCCGGACGGCAGCTGGGCGGTCGTCGACCAGAACTCGACCAACGGCACCACGGTCAACAACGGCGAGGAGCCCATCCAGCCGTTCGTCCCCGTGCCGCTCCAGGACGGCGACCGGGTGCACGTGGGCGCCTGGACGACGATCACGATCCGGCACAGCTGAGGATCACGGCACAGGGGATCACGGCACAGAGGCTCACGCGAGTGGCCAGGCGTACGGCCCTTCGGGGTCGTCGAGCCAGGCCCACTCGTGCGGCCCGCTGACGCTGACCCCGAAGCGCTCGCGCACCGGCCGGCCCTCGCGCTGCCACAGGGCGAGGGCCTCGTAGGGGTCGAGGCTCCCGGCGGTCAGCTCAAGCAAGAAGCGGAACAGCTCGTTCTGCAGGGCCCTGCGCGGCAGCCCCCCGAGGTGCTGCTCGTGCGGGGCCCTTGTGCTGCCGCCCCGCAGCGGCACGAAGTACGCGGGGGTGTGCAGGAAGCGGCCTTCGGCGTGCTCGGCGTCCCGCACCGTAAGGGCGATCAGGCCGGTGGCGAGCGGGGCCAGGATGCGGGCGCCGGGGCGGCACTGGGCCAGCCAGGGGCGCGGCACGGAGGTCAGGGTGCAGGTCGCGATGATCCGGTCGTACGGGGCGCGCTCCGGGCACCCCGCGCTGCCGTCGCCAGTGACGACGGCCGGGTGGTATCCGGCGGCCGTGAGATGCCGCCGCGCGGACTCGGTGATCTCCGGGTCCAGGTCGACGGTGGTGACGTGTTCGTCGCCGAGCCGGTGGGCGAGCAGGGCCGCGTTGTAGCCGGTGCCCGCGCCGATCTCCAGGACGTCGCAGTCCCCGTCGCGCAGATCCAGCTCCTGAAGCATCTTCGCCATCAGGGAGGGCTGGCTGCTGGACGAGAGCAGCTCTCCGTCGCGTACGCGGGTGGCGAGCGGGGTGTCCGCGTAGGCGCCGTTCAGCCAGCGTTCCCGGCGTGCGGGGTCGGGGTCCTCGCCCCACAGGCGTTCGTGGCCGCCGCCCGACGCGGTGACGTAGTAGTACGGCACGAACAGGTGCCGCGGGACCTGCTCGAACGCCGCACGCAGCTCGGGGTCCCGCGTCAAGGCACCGCTGGCCTCGATCTCGCGGACCAGAGCGGATCCGGCCTCCGCGGCGAGAAGGGGGTCGACTGTTGGTCCCATATAGCCACTGTGCTGCGGTATGGCCCGCGATGCGAGCGACAGGACGTACCGATCCGGAGGAGATCGGTCCCGTCCGGAAGCCGTGAGCACCGATCCGGAGGCCGACGGTCCTAAGTCTTCCGTCCTCGGCCGCCCCGTCTGAGACCATGGACGGTGTGAAAGAGATCCCGCGCGGCACGCTTCAGGAGCAGACCTTCTACGAACAGGTCGGCGGCGAGGAGACCTTCAGGCGCCTGGTGCACTTCTTCTACCAGGGGGTCGCGGAGGACCCGCTGCTGCGGCCGATGTACCCGGAGGAGGATCTGGGCCCGGCCGAGGAGCGCCTCGCGCTGTTCCTGATGCAGTACTGGGGCGGCCCCCGCACGTACAGCGACAATCGCGGCCACCCCCGGCTGCGGATGCGCCACGCGCCGTTCACCGTCGACAGGGCCGCGCACGACGCCTGGCTGAAGCACATGCGGGCCGCCGTCGAGGAGCTGAAGCTCTCCGAGGAGCATGAGCGGACGCTGTGGAACTACCTGACGTACGCGGCGGCGTCCATGGTCAACTCCGAGGGCTGACGGCTCTCCCCGCTCTCCCGACCCCCTTCCCGACCCCCCTTCCCGAACTGCCTGCACTCTGAAAGCATCCGTACAGACTTTCGGGGGCGAAGGTGTACGGCACGGGCACGGGGGGTCGCGGGGGCTGTGACGGGGTTCGTTTTTCTGCGCGTGCGCGCGCATCGGCTGCTCCTTGCCGCCGCGCTCCTCGCCGTCCTCCTCACCACGGCGGTCCTTGCCACGCTCACGGCGTTCTCCGGCTCCATCGGTGACGCGGCGCTGCGGCACAGCCTGCGTACGCGCTCCGCGGCACAGGCCTCGCTCGTCGTGCGGGCCCAAGTCCCGCCCGGCGCCCAGGAGTCGGCGGACCGCGCGGTGCGCGAAGCCGCTCGGCGCACGTTCGACGGACTGCCGGTGGGGCTGCGCTCCCTGGCCCGTTCGGGGCCCTACGCCCTGCCGGGCGCACGGCAGGGCGCCGAACCGGACCTCACACACCTCGCGGCGCTCGACCGGTCCAGGGTCCGCCTGACCAAGGGCAGTTGGCCTTCCCCGTACGAGAAGTCGCGGGGCGAGGCGGTCGAGGTGGCCCTCCCCGAGGCGGCCGCCGCGCGTCTGAGGCTCGGCCCCCGCTCCGCCCCGCTCACCCTCACCGACCGGCTCACCGGACCGAGGATCACCGTCAGGGTGACCGGCGTGTACCGCCCCGCCGGCCCCACCGAGCCCTACTGGCAGCTGGACGACGTCGGCGGCAGGGGCGTGCGCGAGAGCGTCTTCCTGACGTACGGGCCGCTGCTCGCCGACCCGACGGCCCTGGGGCACGTCTCCGCGGACCGTACGCAGTGGCTGGCCACCGCGGACTTCGACGCCATGACCACGGACCGCGTCGACGCGCTGCGTGCGGCGGCGAAGAGCGGGCCCGCCGCGCTCGCCAAGTCCGCTTCCCCGTCCCTGGGTGGCAGTCCGAGCGCGAGTACCGCTCTGCCCGACGTCCTCGACCGGGCCGAGCGCGCACTCCTGGTGTCCCGTTCGACGCTGCTGATCGTCGCCCTTCAGCTGATCATGCTCGCCGGGTACGCGCTGCTGCTCGTGGCGCGGCTGCTCGGCAGGGAACGCGGCGGCGAGACGGGTCTACTCCTGGCGCGCGGCGGCTCGCGCGGCCGGGTGGTCTGGCTCGCCACGGTCGAGGCACTGCTGCTCGCGCTGCCCGCCGCACTGCTCGCGCCCCTGCTCGCGGGCCCGCTGACCGGGCTGCTCGCGGGGCAAGGAGCGCTGGCACGGACGGGAGTGCGGATCGACGGGGCGGCGGGCGCGGACGTGTGGCTGATCGGCGTGATCACGGCCCTTGGCTGCGCGCTCGCGGTGGTCGCGCCCGCGCTCTCGGCGAACACCGGCTCGCTTCGGCGGACACGGTCCGCGGCGCTCCCCGCACCGCTGCGGGCGGGCGCCGACGTGGGCCTCCTGGTGATCGCGGCGGTGGCGTACTGGCAGCTGGACGGCAGGACGTCAGGCTCGGGCGCGCTGAGCGGCGACGGCGCGGGCGGCCTTGGCATCGACCCGCTGCTGGTGGCCGCGCCCGCCCTTGCCCTGCTCGCGGGCACGGTG
>NZ_BAAAUG010000105.1:8115-17564 GCF_039533825.1 Streptomyces rectiviolaceus | reverse complement strand
CTCGGGCACCCGCGTCGCCGAACGCGCCGTGCCGCGCCCCGCCGACCCCGCACCGCGCCGCAGGGCCGCGGGCGGCCCGACGTACAACCTGATGCCGGGCACCCCCGACCTCTCCTCCTTCCCGCGCGCCGCCTGGCTCAAGGCCGCCCGCCGGGCCATGGCCGCCGCCCCGAACGACGCACTCGGCTACGGCGACCCACGCGGCCGCATCGAGCTGCGCACCGCCCTCGCCGACTACCTCTCCCGCGCGCGGGGCGTGCACACGGATCCGGACCGCATCGTCATCTGCGCGGGGTTCGCGCAAGGTCTGATGCTCCTCGGCGGAGTGCTGCGGGCGCGTGGTCTGCGGGACGTGACGGTCGAGTCGTACGGCCTCGACGTGCACTGGAACCTGCTGAAGCGGGCGGGGCTGCGGACGAGGCCACTGCCCTTCGACGAACTGGGCACGTCCACGGCCGAGTTGGGGTCGGGCTCCGGCTCGTCCAAGGCGGCGCTCCTGACGCCCGCGCATCAGTTCCCGATGGGGGATCCGCTGCACCCCGACCGGCGCGCTGCAGCCGTCGACTGGGCGCGGCGCGAGGGCGGTCTTGTCCTGGAGGACGACTACGACGGGGAGTTCCGCTACGACCGGCAGCCGGTGGGCGCGCTCCAGGGCCTCGACCCGGACCGCGTGGTCTACCTCGGCACGGCCAGCAAGTCCCTCGCCCCCGGCCTTCGGCTCGGCTGGATGGTGCTTCCGGCGCCGATCGCCGCCGAGGTCGTCGAGGCGAAGGGGGGCGTGGAATGGGCCTGCGGGGCGCTCGACCAGCTGACGCTCGCGGAGTTCATCACGTCGGGTGCGTACGACCGCCATGTGCGGGGCGCGCGGCTTCGCTACCGCCGTCGACGGGACCAACTGGTCGCCGCACTGGCCGCACGGGCGCCGGAGGTACGGGTCACGGGGATCGCGGCGGGCCTGCACGCGGTGCTGGAACTCCCGCCGGGGACGGAGCGTTCGGTGATCCAGGCGGCAAGCTGGCAACGCCTTGCCGTGCAGGGGCTCGCAAGTTTCCGGCATCCGGCCGCGCGGGTTCCGGGGCGGGACGCGCTGGTGGTGGGGTACGGGACTCCGGCGGATCACGCGTGGGCGGGGGCGTTGGAGGCGCTTTGCAGGGTGCTGCCGTGAGCCAATCTTCCAGCCCGTCCGGCGTTTGAGGACGAACTCGGCGAAGCCGGTGATGACGGTCACCAAGGCCCCCGCGCCAGCGGGTTTTTGGGAAGGGGCGGGGTTGAGGAAAGCCCCGCAGGGACCGCCCCTACAGCACCCCCTCCACCGGCGTCTCTTCCACCGGTGCCTCACCGAACCGCGCCAACGCCAACGCCCCCGCCACGGCAACGGCGAACCCCAGCACGGCGAGCCACTCCATCCCGCTCCGAGTCCGATCCCCCAGCCACACCACCCCCACCACCGCAGGGCCGATCGTCTCCCCGATCACCATCCCCGCGGTAGCGGTCGTCACCGACCCCCGCTGCAAGGCCGACGTGAGCAACAGAAACGCCGCACCCCCACCCACCAGCAACGCATAAGAAGCGGGGTTCGCCACCAACGCCCCCGGCGAGACATCGTCGATCAGCCGCACCGCCACCTCCACCACCCCGAACCCGAACCCCGCCCCGAGGCCGAGCGCCAACGCCCGCCCCCGCCCGGGCAACCGCCCCGCCACGGCCCCCAGCACAAGCACCCCCACCGCCACGCCCAACATCACGTACCGCAGAGTCGTCGACCCGACCCCCTCGCCCTCGTCCCCCGACGCGAGGCCCAGCATGGCGAGCCCCGCGCAGACCACCCCCACAGCCGCCCACTCCACCCCGCTCAACCGCACCCGCAGCAACCGCGAGGCCACCACCGCCGTGACGGCGAGGCTCGCGGCGAGCGCTGCCCCGACGGCGTAGATCGGGATGGAACGCAGGGCCACGATCTGCAGCAGGAACCCGAGCCCGTCGAGCGCGAGCCCCACGACGTACCGCCACTGCTTCACCGCTCGCAGCAGCAGCGCGGGGTCGACCCCGGAGCCCGTCCCCGGCGCGGTGGCGCGCGCGGCGATGGCCTGGAAGACGGAGGCCGTGCCGAAGCAGACCGCTGAACCGAGTGCGCAAATCATCCCAAGAGACACGAAGTGACTGTAGAGGAGAGGGATTCGACGGAGCCGGTTGGCGTGGCGCACGGGGACTTACCTACGCTGATCGCCGATCAAGTGTTGACGCATGTACGACAACGGGGAGCGGTAGAACCGATGCCAGCGGAAAAGGCTCAGGCGAAGCCTCAGAGGAAGCCTCAGGAGAAGGGGCCGGAGAAGCGGCAGGAGCAGGGGCCGCGGCAGCGCAGGCTGCGCTCCAGCACGGTCGTGCTCGGCGGAATGGGCGTCCTCGCGGCGGCCCTGACCTCGTGCGGTTCGGAACCGGACAAGCGGTGCGTGGACCGCGACAGCTACGACTACCTCACCGGCTACAAAATCGTCGCCGACAAGAACTGCAAGAGCGGTACGTCCTCCTCGTACGGCAAGGGACGCCAGGCCGGGGGCAGTTCCTACGGCACGGGCTCAGGCACGGGCAAGTCCGGCCGTATGGACGCCGACTGGTACTACGACGCCGACATCGACGGCCGGCACGCCGACTACGGCACCTTCAGCCGCAGCGAGGCCGTCGACCGCGACGGCTTCGGCTGCTCGGGCAGCGGCGGCGGCTGAGCCGGAGGAACCCGAGACCATGGAACGCCGCACCCTCACCCCCCGCCCCGGCTGGCAGCAGACCGTCGAGGACCAAGGGCTCATCTACCCCCTCACCCGCTACCCCGACGACTCGCTGCGCCCCTACTGGGACGAGTCCGCCTGCTACGTCTTCTCCCTGCCCGAGGTCGAAGCCCTCGAAGAGGTCGTCGAGGAGCTGCACGCGATGTGCCTGGCGGCAGCCGAGCACATCGTCACGCACGACCGCCTCGGCGACCTCGGCATCAAGGACCCCCGAGTGGCCGAAGCGGTCACCGAGGCCTGGCGCCGCCGTGCCGAACTGCCGTCCCTGTATGGACGCTTCGACCTGCATTACGACGGCTCGGGCAGCCCGGCCAAGATGCTGGAGTACAACGCCGACACCCCCACCTCCCTGGTCGAGGCCGCGAGCCCCCAGTGGTTCTGGATGGAGGAGTGCTTCCCGGGCGCCGACCAGTGGAACTCCCTCCACGAACGCCTCGTCGACGCCTGGAAGAAGCAGGCCTCCCTGCTTCCGCCCGGCGGCCCGCTGTACTTCGCGCACTCGGCGGGCGACGAGCTCGGCGAGGACCTGATGACGGTCGCGTATCTGCGCGAGACCGCGCAGCAGGCCGGGCTCGACACCGAGGCGATCTCCATGGAGGACATCGGCTGGGACCGCCTCTCGCGGCGCTTCGTGGACAAGAAGCTCGGCTTCATCCGCAGCTGCTTCAAGCTCTATCCGTGGGAGTGGCTGACCACCGACCGCTTCGCCCCGCACGTCCTGGAGACCCTCGACAACGGCGGCGGCACCGGTTCCACCCTGTGGATCGAGCCCGCCTGGAAGATGCTCCTCTCCAACAAGGCGCTGCTCGCGGTCCTCTGGGAGCTGTACCCGGGCCACCCCAACCTCCTCCCCGCCTACCTGGACGGCCCCCGGGAGCTCGCTTCCGGGCGGGGCTACGTCGCCAAGCCCCTCCTCGGCCGCGAAGGGGCCGGAGTCACGGTCCATCCGCCGGACGCCGGACCCCTCGTACCCTCTGCGGACCTCGTACGCGAAGAGGCCTGTTGCTACCAGGAGTTGGCGCCACTGCCCGACTTCGACGGCAACCGTGTGGTGCTCGGCGCGTGGGTCGTGGAGGACGAGGCGGCGGGGCTCGGCATCCGGGAGTCGGCGGGTCTGATCACGGACGAGTACGCGAGGTTCCTGCCGCACGTCATTCTCTGAACCATTCTCTGATGCCCAGGCAGGGACAGGCTCTCGAACTCCCCCGAGTACGCTGCCGGTTGATCGAGATGACGCACTCGGAGGCGAACCGAACATGGCCGACAGCAGGATCAACACCACGCAGCCGCACACGGCCCGGATCTGGAACTACTGGCTCGGCGGCAAGGACAACTACCCCGTCGACCAGGCCGCCGGGGACCAGATCCGCACGCTGCACCCCGGTATCGGCGCGTACGCGCTCGCCGACCGGCAGTTCCTCGGGCGCGCCGTGAGCCACCTCGTGACCGAGTGCGGGATCCGGCAGTTCCTCGACATAGGCACCGGCCTGCCGACCGCCGACAACACCCATGAGGTCGCCCAGCGGATCGCCCCCGAGTCCCGTGTCGTCTACGTGGACAACGACCCGTTGGTCCTCACCCACGCGCGCGCCCTGCTCACCAGCACCCCCGAGGGCAGGACCGACTACCTCGACGAGGACCTGCGCAACGTCGAGGCGATCCTCGAACACGCCGCGAAGACCCTGGACTTCGACCGCCCGGTCGCCCTGATCCTGCTCGGTGTCGTCATCTTCATCGACGACGACTCCGAGGCGTACGGCATCGTGCGCCGCCTGCTCGACGCGCTGCCGGCCGGCAGCCATCTGGTCCTCTCGCACACGATCACCAGCCCGTCGATGCCCGACGTGGACGAGGCGGTGGCCTTCTGGAACGAGAACGGCACACCCAAGCTCACGCAGCGCACGCCCGAGGAAGTAGCCGGGTTCTTCGAGGGGTTGGAGCTTCTCGAGCCCGGTGTGCTGTCGTGCAACCGCTGGCGTACGGAGGAGACGGCGGGCGTCGAGGACGTGGCCATGTTCGGCGGGGTCGGGCTCAAGCGCTGAGGATGGGGCCGGGGCCCAGGCGGACGAGCATCTTGCCGGTGTTGGCGCCGCGCAGCACGCCGAGGAAGGCGTCGGGCGCCTGCTCGATGCCCTCGACGACGGTCTGTTCGGTGCGCAGGGTGCCGTCGGCGAGCAGTCCTGCGGCCTTGCCGATCCACTCGGGGAACAGGTCGAAGTGGCTGCTGACGAGCATGCCGCGCAGGGTCGCCTCGTGGGTCGCGGCACGGAAGAGGTTGTCCGGCCCCGGGGCGGGTGCGGTGTTGTTGTAGCCGCTGATGGCGCCCACGAGGGCGATCCGTCCACCGGTGCGGATGGCGCCGACGGCGGCTTCGAGGTGATCGCCGCCGACCGAGTCCAGGTAGACGTCGATGCCGTCGGGGGCGGCCTGGGCGAGCTGTTCGGGTATGCCGCCCTGGCGGTAGTCGATGGCCGCGTCGTAGCCGAACGTGTCGAGCAGCTTCTTGGTCTTCGCCGGGCCGCCCGCCGAACCGATCACGCGAGACGCGCCGAGCTCGCGGGCCAACTGCCCCGCGACGCTGCCGACCGCGCCCGCCGCCGCCGAGATGAAGACGACGTCGCCCTCGCGGACGGGGGCGGTGCGGGTGAGCGCGGCGTACGCGGTCAGGCCCGTGGTGCCCAGGGGGCCGAGGTAGGCGGAGGCCGGGGCGAGCGTGGTGTCGATGACGGTGGCGGTGGCGGCGTCCAGGACTGCGTACTCGCGCCACCCGAGGAAGTGCGAGACGGTCGCGCCCACCGGCACGTTCTCGGCGCGGGACTCGACGACCTCGCCGACCGCACTGCCTTCGAGGGCGGCGCCGAGCGCGAAGGGCGGGATGTAGGAGGGGACGTCGTTCATGCGGCCCCGCATGTACGGGTCCACGGACATCCAGGTGTTGCGGACCAGGATCTGCCCCTCGGCGGGCTCGGGGACGGCCGTGGTGACCAACTCGAAGTCGGCGGGGGTGGGTTCGCCGGTGGGGCGGGAGGCGAGGCGGATTTCGCGGGAGGTGGTGGGGGTGGTGAAGGCGGTGGGGCTGGACATGGCGGGTGATCCTTTCGGACGTGGGGCATGGTCGGTGTGTGACCGGGGTGTTCGTGCCGTTCTCGCTGTTCTCGCTGTCCTGGTCACGGGGATCACCGTGCCCGAGGCCGCGCACGAGCCACTGACGGCTCACGCACGGCCGCTGACGGCTCACGCACGGCCGCTCGGGAGCCCCGCTCGGGCCCGCATTAACGTGGCGGCATGCGATTCGAGGTGCTGGGCCCGTTGACGGTGCGCACGGCGGACGGGGCGGTCGTCCCGGTTCCCGAGCCGAAGGTCCGTGCCCTGCTCGCGAATCTCCTGATCCACCAGGGGCGGCCGGTCCCCGCTGACGTCCTGATCGACGACCTGTGGGGCGAGCGGCTGCCGGGCAACCCCGCCAACACCCTCCAGACCAAGGTCTCCCAGCTGCGCAGGGCCCTGGAGAATGCGGAACCGGGCGCGCGTGAGCTCGTAACGTACGGCCAGGCCGGTTATCTGCTGCGGGCCCCGGAGGGAGCGGCGCCGGAGGAGCTGACGGACGCGGCCAGGTTCGTGGCGCTGTCTTCCCGTGCGTACGACGCTGTCGAGAACCCTGATGTACGTACGAGGGTCTCGCTGCTCTCGGAGGCGCTGACGCTGTGGCGTGGACCGGCGTACGCGGATTTCCGGGACGCGGAGTTCGTGCGGGTGGCTGTGGCCCGCCTGGAGGAACAGCGGCTCACGGCCCAGGAGGTGCGGGCGGAACTCCGACTGGACCTCGCTGTTCCGGGGGAACACGCCGCGCTCGCGGATGAGTTGGCGGAGCTGGTGGCCGAGCAGCCGCTGCGGGAGAGGCTGCGGGGCGCGTACATGAGGGCGCTGTATCTGGCGGGGCGCCCGACAGAGGCGCTGGACGCCTATCGCGACCTGCGCGAGCGCCTGGCCGACGACTTGGGCACAGACCCCGGCGCGGAACTCGCCGCGCTCCACGAGGCGATACTCCGCCAGTCCCCGGAGCTGGCCTCGCCGCGAGTGGACGCGCGGAGCCCGCTCCCGGAGGCGAAGGCACTGCCGACGCCACACTCCCGAACGAATCTGCCCGCAGCCGTCACGGCCCTCGTGGGCAGGGAGGGGGCGGTGGCCCGGGTCCGGGAGCTGGTCGGAGCGGCGCGCCTCGTCACCCTCACGGGGCCGGGCGGCGTCGGCAAGACCCGGCTCGCGCTGGAGGCGGCGGCCGGGCTCGCGGACGACTTCGAGGAGGGCGTCTGGCTGGTGGAACTGGCCGGCACGAAGAGCGACGTCGCCGGGGTCGCAGAGACGGTGGCCGCGGCACTGGGCATCCGGGACGATCCCTCGCTCGTCCGCGATGGGGTGCCGGGGACGCCTGGAGCGAACGGGGTGATTGGCAGTGGTGCCGAGGCGCCCGCCCCCGTCCCTGTCCCCGCCCCCGAACACGTACCCGCCCTGATACGCCTACTCGCCCGAGCCCTCGCCCCGCGCCGACTCCTCCTCGTACTGGACAACTGCGAGCACGTCCTGGAACCCGTAGCCGCCCTGCTCTCCGAACTCCTGCGGCATGCCCCCGAGTTGCGCGTCATCGCCACCAGTCAGGAGCCCCTCGCCCTCTCCGGCGAGACCCTGGAAGAAGTCGCGCCGCTCGCGGAGGGCGAGGCCTTGGCGCTGTTCGCCGAGCGGGCCGCTGCCGCCGCCCCTGGCTTCGTGCTGGACGCGGAGAACACTGCCGACGCCGCCCTCATCTGCCGCCGCCTCGACGGCATCCCGCTCGCCATCGAACTGGCCGCCACCCGCGTACGCGCCCTCGGCGTCCACGCACTCGCCGAACGGCTGCACGACCGGTTCCGTCTGCTCAACCAGGTGCGCAGGGACGCCCCCGCCCGGCAGCGCACCCTCCGCGCGGTGATCGACTGGAGCTGGGAGCTGCTGACGGTGGAGGAGCAGGGCGCACTGCGCCAACTAGCCGTCTTCGGCGGAGGTTTCACACTGGACTCCGCGGAAGCGGTGTACGGCGTCGCTTCCGGCGGCGCCGCAGACGTACTGGACCTCGTCACCCGCCTCGTAGACCGCTCCCTCCTCTCCACGGCACCCGGAGCCGCCGACCACACCCACGGCATCCGCTACCGCATGCTCGAATCCGTCACCGCCTACAGCCTCGAACGGCTCGACGAGGCGGGGGAGACGAAGGATGTACGCCGCCGCCACGCCCACCACTACGCCGACCTCGCCGCCCGTGCCGCACCCCAACTCCTCGGCCCCGGACAACAACAGTGGCTGCACCGCCTGGACACCGAGGCCGTCAACCTGCGCGCCGCGCTGGAGTGGGCCGCGGCCGACGGCGACGCCGCCCTCGCGCTGAGCCTGGCCAACTCCCTGACCTGGTACTGGTTCCTGCGCGGCCGCCTCGGCGAAGCGGAACGCTCCCTGACCCTCGCCCTGAGCCTGCCCCGGTCCACAGAGGCAGACAAAGACGCAGACCCAGGCACCGGCGCAGACGCATACACAGCACCCCGTGCCTCCGCCCGCACGGCCCGTGCCGCCCTCGCCCTGCTCACCGGCGACGACGCCCCCTATACCGACATGGGCACCGACATGGGCACCGACATCGGCGCCGACCCCGGCGTGGAGGGCGCCGACCTCCGGTCCCGCTGGCTCCTCGCCCACGCCCGCTCCGGATTCGACCGTACGAGGAGCGAGGAGGCCCAGGTCGACGAGCTCCTGGAGGAGTTCCGCGCGGCGGACGACCGCTGGGGCGTGGCCGCCGCCCTCAGCACCCGCGCCACCCGGGCGCTCTACCGCGGCGACCTCGCGACCCTGCGCCGTGACGCCGAGGCCAGCGCCGCCCTGTTCGCCGGACTCGGCGACCGCTGGGGCCAGTTGCAGGCCTCCGAGCAGCTGGGCATCCTCGCCGAGATCGCCGCCGACTACGAGGGCGCCGCAAGGCTCCACCGTGACGGCATGCGCGGGGCGGAGGAGCTCCAGCTGTGGACCGACGTGTCCTTCCGGCTCGCCCGCCTCGGCCGCATCGCCCTGCTCACCGGTGACGACGCCGCGGCCACCGACTTCCACGAGCGTGCCGCGCGCCTCGCCACGCAGCACTCGCACGGGCCCGCGCAGCAGTTCGCCGAGACGGGCCTCGCCATCGGTGCCCGCCGCCTCGGCGAGCTCGACGCCGCCGAGAAGTACCTCCTGCCCTGGCTCGCCTGGAACCGCCGCCTCGGCGTCCACTCCGGCACCGCCCTGATCCTGGCCCAGCTCGGCTACGTCGCCGAGCAGCGCGGTGACGCGGCGCAGGCGGAGGAACTCCACCGGGAGGGTCTCGCCGTGGCCCGCGGCACGGGCGACGAGCGCGCCGTCGCCCAGGCCCTCGAAGGCCTGGCCGGAGCCCGCTCCCTCGCGCACGACCACACACGCGCCGCCGAACTCATCGGGGCCGCGGCCGCCCTCCGGGAGGCGGCCGACAGCCCTCTGCCGCCGGTCGAACGCTTCGACGTCGACCGCGCCGCGCAACGCTCCCGCACAGCCCTCGGCGAGGACGGCTACGCGGCCGCGTACACCCGCGGCCACGACGCCCCCCCCCCCCCCCCCCCCCCCCCCCCC
>NZ_BAAAUG010000105.1:0-8096 GCF_039533825.1 Streptomyces rectiviolaceus | reverse complement strand
CCGCCCCCGCCCACGCCGCCCCCGACCGGGACCAGTACCGCTGAGCTGAGCCGGTACCGCTCGTCAGTACAACTAGGCCAGTACTCCCCGGAGTTGATCAAGACCCCAGTCCAGGTCCTCCTTGCTGATCACCAGCGGCGGAGCGATCCGGATCGTCGACCCGTGGGTGTCCTTGACCAGCACACCCCGGTCCATCAGCTTCTCGGAGATCTCCCGGCCCGTGCCGTGCGACGGCTCGATGTCGACGCCCGCCCACAGCCCGCGGCCCCGCACCTGCGTCACGGCGCCCGTACCGGCGAGCAGCCCCAGCTCGGCGTGCAGATGCTCGCCCAGCTCGGTGGCCCGCTGCTGGAACTCGCCCGAGCTCAGCATGGCCACCACCTCCAGCGCCACCGCGCACGCCAGCGGATTGCCGCCGAACGTCGACCCGTGCTCACCCGGCTTGAACACCCCGAGCACATCCGCGTCCGCCACCACCGCCGACACCGGCACGACACCCCCGCCGAGCGCCTTGCCCAGGATGTACACGTCCGGCACCACGCCCTCGTGCTCGCACGCGAAGGTCCTGCCCGTCCTGCCGAGCCCCGACTGGATCTCGTCCGCCATGAACAGGACGTTCCGCTCCCGAGTCAACTCCCGTACGCCCGCGAGATATCCGGCCGGCGGCACCAGAACCCCGGCCTCGCCCTGGATCGGCTCGAGGAGCACGGCCACGGTGTTCTCCGTGACCGCGGCCCGCAGCGCCGTCAGATCGCCGTACGGCACGATCTCGAAGCCCGGTGTGTACGGGCCGTAGTCCGCTCGCGCCTCGGGGTCCGTCGAGAAGCTGACGATGGTCGTGGTCCGCCCATGGAAGTTGTCGCGCGCGACGACGATCTTCGCCCGCCCGTCGGGCACGCCCTTGACCTGATACCCCCACTTCCTGGCGGTCTTCACGGCCGTCTCCACCGCCTCCGCGCCGGTGTTCATCGGCAGCACCATCTCCTTGCCGCACAGCTCCGCGAGCCGCGTACAGAACTCGGCGAACCGGTCGTGGTGGAAGGCCCGCGAGGTGAGCGTCACCCGCTCCAGCTGCGCCTTGGCCGCGTCGATCAGGCGGCGGTTGCCGTGCCCGAAATTCAGCGCCGAGTACCCGGCGAGCATGTCGAGGTAGCGGCGCCCCTCGATGTCCGTCATCCAGGCACCCTCCGCCGACGCGACCACGATGGGCAGTGGGTGATAGTTGTGCGCGCTGTGCGCTTCGGCCGAGGTGATGAACTCTTCGGTAGTCGACACGGGGTCTCCGTTCGTCCTGCGGCATGGGGCGGGTGTGGCGCCCAAGTTCTATCGTCGCTCGGATCCTGGACGAGGAAACCTGCCGACCCGGCGTGCCCGATAGGCTGGTCTCTACAGCACGGCGACTGGCGCACGGGGAACGGACCCCGAGGAAGCCGTGCGAGGCAGAACCTTCGAGGTGCCGACCGCCTGGGCACCCCGGGACCACGACCGGACACACACCGCTCGCCCCGGAGGACGCCATGACTCACCCCTCTTCCCCGAATCTTTCGGACTCCCCGAACACCCTCAGCCACCCCGCGCTCGCCGCGCAGGACCCCGAGCTAGCCGCACTCGTCGGCGCCGAGGAGCAGCTCCAGGCCGACACCCTGCGCCTGATCCCCAGCGAGAACTACGTCTCCAGCGCCGTCCTGGAAGCCTCCGGCACGGTCCTGCAGAACAAGTACAGCGAGGGCTACCCGGGTCGCCGCTACTACGAGGGCCAGCAGAACATCGACCCGGTCGAGCGCCTCGCCGTCGCCCGAGCCAAGTCCGTCTTCGGCGTCGAGCACGCCAACGTCCAGCCCTACTCCGGCTCCCCGGCCAACCTCGCCGTCTACCTCGCCTTCGCCGAGCCCGGTGACACCGTGATGGGCATGGCCCTCCCGATGGGCGGCCACCTCACCCACGGCTGGGGCGTCTCCGCCACGGGCAAGTGGTTCCGCGGCGTGCAGTACGGCGTCCGCCACGACACGGGCCGCATCGACTTCGACGAGGTGCGCGACCTCGCCCTCAAGGAACGCCCCAAGCTGATCTTCTGCGGTGGCACCGCCCTCCCTCGCACCATCGACTTCGCCGCCTTCGCCGAGATCGCCCACGAGGCGGGGGCCGTCCTCGTCGCCGACATCGCGCACATCGCCGGCCTGATCGCGGGCGGCGCCCACCCCTCACCGGTGCCGCACGCCGACGTGATCTCCACGACCACCCACAAGACCCTGCGCGGCCCGCGCGGCGCGATGCTGATGTCCCGCGAGGTGCACGCCAAGGCCATCGACAAGGCGGTCTTCCCCGGCCTGCAGGGCGGCCCGCACAACCAGACCACCGCGGCCATCGCCGTCGCCCTGCACGAGGCGTCGCAACCCTCCTTCCGCGACTACGCCCACACGGTCGTCGCCAACGCCCAGGCCCTCGCCGAAGCGCTGCTCGCCCGCGGCTTCGACCTGGTCTCCGGCGGCACCGACAACCACCTGATCCTGATGGACCTCACCCCCAAGGACGTCCCGGGCAAGGTCGCCGCCAAGGCCCTGGACCGGGCCGGGATCGTCGTCAACTACAACACCGTGCCGTACGACCCGCGGAAGCCGTTCGACCCCTCAGGCGTCCGCATCGGCACCCCCTCGCTCACCTCCCGCGGTCTCGGTACGCAGCACATGCCGACCGTCGCCGACTGGATCGACCGAGGCGTCGCCGCGGCCCGTGCCGGTGACGAGGACGCCCTGACGAAGATCCGGTCCGAGGTCGCCGACCTGATGGCCGCCCATCCGGCCCCGGGCCTGCCCGCCCACTGACCACCGGGCCGAACAGCCGCCCCGGTCGGCCGAACTCACCGGCCGGGGCCGGTCAACGCCCTCACAGGTCCCTCAACTCCTGCCGCGGGCCGTCCTCATGAGGCCGCCGCCCGCGCAGCGAGGCGAGGAAGGGCCGCCGCTCGGTGAGCGGCCCTCGCAGCAGCAGCGCTCCGGCAGCCCCCGCCGCGGCGCCCGGTATCGCCCACCACCAGTCCGTGCCGCCGTCGCCCGGTGGGCCAGCCGTCCGTCCGGAGGCGGCCTGCTCGGGTGCGGTTTCCGATGCGGATGTCGGCGGAGGGGCCGAATCCGCCCCGGGGGCTATCGCGTGATCGCCCTTGTCCGTCGGCGCGCCCATGACCCCGAGCTTCTTGAACAGCGCCGTCAGACGAGCCGGATCCTTCGCCTTGTGCCAGGTGCCCCTCATGGACTCGACGTCCGTCGTGGTGTGGACCCACACGGCCGCAGTGTCCGTGCCGTCCTTGCCCTCCTCACCGTCCTTCGAGCCGGACGCCACCGGATAGGCCCGGTCCACCCGCCACGGCTGCACGTCGTGCGCCATCCACGTCACATTGATCTGACGGCTTCCGTCGCCCATGGCCAGGCCCGGTGGCTGTTCGCGCCGGCCCCCACCTATGCCGTCCATGTCGCCGAGACAGCGCTCAAGATCGCCGTACTCCTTGTCGCTCACATAGAGCGCCGTGCTCTGCCCGCTCTCGGGCGAGACCACCAGGACGCTCGTCGGTCCGCCCGCCACCGCCTGCGGCGCTCCCATCACCACCAGCGTCAGCGCGGCCGCGAGCCCCGCCACCGACCCGCACATTCCCCTTGCCGTCCGCATCCGCATCCGCATCCGCATGTCCGATCCCCCACCGCTCTCCGGCACGACCCGTCCGCACCGCGTCACTTCTGGTACACCGCCCGAGCCGTTCAGGTTCCCGATCCGCCCGACCGAGCCGGAACCGACTTCGCCGAACGCACTGTGTTCCTCGTCTCATTGGCGACGATCGACAGCAGCCACGGCTTGAACGCCGAGCCGTCCCTGAACCGCCCCAAGGAGCAGTACGCCTTGAAGAAGGCGGATGACAAGATCGCGGCACACCCGTCACACGTCTGTTTCCGAGCAATGAGAGACACCTGAGAGAATGAGCCCTATGGCCTCTGATCGTCCTCGCGTGCTCTCCGGAATCCAGCCCACCGCGGGCTCGTTCCACCTCGGCAACTACCTCGGCGCGGTCCGCCAGTGGGTGGCGCTGCAGGAGTCCCACGACGCGTTCTACATGGTGGTGGACCTGCACGCGATCACGATCCCGCAGGACCCGGCCGAGCTGCGTGCCAACACCCGGCTCGCCGCCGCCCAGCTCCTCGCCGCGGGGCTCGACCCGGAGCGCTGCACGCTCTTCGTCCAGAGCCACGTCCCCGAGCACGCCCAGCTCGGCTGGGTCATGAACTGCCTCACGGGCTTCGGCGAGGCGTCGCGCATGACGCAGTTCAAGGACAAGGCGGCCAAGCAGGGCGCGGACCGCGCCTCCGTCGGCCTCTTCACGTACCCGGTGCTGCAGGTCGCGGACATCCTGCTCTACCAGGCCAATCAGGTCCCGGTCGGCGAGGACCAGCGTCAGCACATCGAGCTGACCCGCGACCTCGCGGAGCGCTTCAACGGCCGCTTCGGTGAGACGTTCACCGTCCCGGCGGCGTACATCCTCAAGGAGACGGCGAAGATCTTCGATCTTCAGGACCCGTCGATCAAGATGAGCAAGTCGGCGTCCACCCCGAAGGGCCTGATCAACCTCCTCGACGAGCCCAAGGCCACCGCGAAGAAGGTCAAGAGCGCGGTCACCGACACCGACACGGTCGTGCGCTACGACACCGTGAACAAGCCGGGTGTCAGCAACCTCCTCAGCATCTACTCCACGCTCACCGGTGCCGGTATCCCGGAACTGGAGCAGAAGTACGTCGGCAAGGGCTACGGTGCGCTGAAGACTGACCTCGCCGAGGTCATGGTCGACTTCGTGACTCCCTTCCGGGACCGCACCCAGGCCTACCTGGACGACCCGGAGACGCTCGACTCGATCCTGGCCAAGGGCGCGGAGAAGGCGCGCGCCGTCGCCGCGGAGACCCTCGCCCAGGCGTACGACAAGGTGGGCCTCCTGCCCGCCAAGCACTGAACCACACAGCCCCCTGCACCAAGCCAGATACAGCAGCGCCCTCTGCCCGCCACCCGACCGACAGGAGTACGACGTGGGGACCGTAACGATCGGTGTGTCGATCGCGGTCCCGGAGCCTCACGGCAGCCTGCTCCAGGAGCGGCGCGCGGGCTTCGGGGACCCCGCGGCGCACGGCATCCCCACCCACGTCACGCTGCTGCCGCCGACCGAGGTGGACGCCACGGCGCTGCCCGCGGTCGAGGCGCACCTGGTGGCCGTCGCGGCCGCCGGGCGCCCCTTCCCGATGCGGCTCTTCGGGACCGGCACGTTCCGTCCGCTGTCGCCCGTCGTCTTCGTCCAGGTGGTGGCGGGCGGCGCGGCCTGCGGCTGGCTGCAGGAGCGGGTGCGGGACGCGTCCGGGCCCATGCCGCGCGAGCTGCAGTTCCCGTACCACCCGCACGTCACGGTGGCGCACGGCATCTCCGAAGAGGCCATGGACCGGGCCTACGCGGAGCTCTCGGAGTACGAGGCCGAGTGGCCCTGCACCGGCTTCGCGCTCTACGAGCAGGGCGCCGACGGGGTGTGGCGCAAGCTGCGCGAGTTCGCCTTCGGCGGTGGCGGCCCCGTGGTGCCCCCTCAGGCAGCGGCCCCGGCCGCGCACGGCACGCTGCCCGCCCGCTGATCTCAGGCGCTGCCCCCGAAGGGCGGCCTCACACAGGAAGCCGCCGGAACACCGTCCGCGGCACGTGACGCAGCGCCGACATGACCACCCGTAGGGCGCCGGGCACCCACACCGTCTCCGAGCGCCGCCGCAGGCCCGTCTCGATGGCCAGCGCGACCGCATCCGGGGTGGTCGCCATGGGGGCCTCCTCCAGGCCCGCCGTCATCTTGGAGCGTACGAAGCCGGGGCGGACGACCATCACGTGCACTCCCGTGCCGTGCAGCGCGTCGCCCAGGCCCTGGGCGAAGGCGTCGAGGCCCGCCTTGCTGGACCCGTAGATGAAGTTCGAGCGGCGGGCGCGCTCGCCCGCGACCGACGAGAGCACCACCAGGGAGCCGTGCCCCTGGGCCTGCAGCGACCGCGCGCACACCAGGCCCGCCGAGACCGCGCCCGTGTAGTTCGTCTGCGCGACCCGCACCGCCGACAGCGGCTCGTCCTCGTCGCGTGCCTGGTCGCCGAGGATGCCGAAGGCGAGCAGGACCATGTCGATGTCGCCCTCGGCGAAGATCTTGCCGAGCGTGGACTCGTGCGACTCGGAGTCGAGTGCGTCGAAGGCGACGGTGCGGACCTCCGCCCCCATGTCGCGCAGGCCCGCGGCGGCCTTCTCCAGGCCCGGGGACGGCCGCCCGGCCAGCCACACCGTGCGGGTGCGCCGCGCGACCAGACGGCGGGCGGTGGCGAGGCCGATCTCGGAGGTGCCGCCGAGTACGAGCAGGGACTGGGGGGTGCCGAAGGCGTCCTTCATGAGACCAACTCCTGGAGGTGCTAGAGGGCGAGGCGGCGCGAGAGGTCCGAGCGGAACACGCCGCGCGGGTCGAGGTCCGCCCGCAGGGCGCGGAAGTCGTCGAGCCGCGGATACATGGCGGCGAGCATCTCGGGCCGCAGGCGGGAGTCCTTGGCGAGGTAGACGCGGCCGTCGGACGCGGCGACCTCCTCGTCGAGCTCGTCGAGGAAGGCGCCGAGGCCCGGCAGGTTCGCCGGGATGTCCAGGGCGAGGGTCCAGCCGGGCATCGGGAAGGAGAGCCAGCCCGGATCGCCCTCTCCGAAGCGCTTCAGTACGGCGAGGAAGGACGGGCAGCCGCGCTCCGAGATGCGCCGCACGATGCGCCGCAGGGCCTCTTCCTTGCCGTACCCGACGACGAATTGGTACTGCACGAACCCGCCGCGGCCGTACACGCGGTTCCAGTGCGGGACGCCGTCCAGAGGGTGGAAGAAGGTCGACATCTTCTGGAGCTCGCCCACCCGGAGGCGGGGTGCCTTGCGGTACCAGAGCTCATTGAAGAGGCCCACCGACTTCCGGCCGAGCAGCCCTTCGGGCAGGAAGCGCGGGGCGGAAGGCAGCTGGCCGGGGCGGAATGTCAGTGGGGCTCTACGCGCGCGTGCCGGGAGGGCGTCCAGGGGAGCGTGGTCGCCGCGTGTGAGCACCGAGCGTCCCATCGACGCACCGCGCGCGAGGAGGTCGATCCAGGCCACCGAGTACCGGTAGCGGTGGTCGGATGCGGTGAGGCGGGCCATCAGGTCGTCCAGGTCGGTGGCGCGCTCCGTGTCCACCGTCATCAACGACGTCTCGACCGGCTGCAGTTGCAGCGTCGCGGCGAGGATCACGCCGGTCAGGCCCATGCCGCCCGCTGTCGCGTCGAACAGGGGAGTGCCGCGCTCGACCGCGTGCACCGTGCCGTCGGCGGTGAGCAGTTCCACCGCCATCACGTGGCGCGAGAACGACCCGGATCCGTGGTGGTTCTTGCCGTGGATGTCCGCGCCGATCGCCCCGCCGACCGTCACATAGCGCGTGCCGGGAGTCACCGGCACGAACCAGCCGAGCGGGAGCAGGACTTCCATCAGGCGGTGCAGGGAGACCCCGGCGTCGCACAGGACGGTGCCCGCGTCGGCGTCGATGGCGTGCACGCGGTCCATGCCGGTCATGTCGAGGACCGCGCCGCCCGCGTTCTGCGCGGCGTCCCCATAGGCCCGCCCAAGGCCCCTGGCGATGCCGCCACGCTCCCCGCAGGCCTGGAGGGCGGCCACGGCCTCCTCGGGCGAACGGGGGCGGATCAGACGGGCGGTGGACGGGGCGGTGCGCCCCCAGCCCGACACGGAGACGGACACGGCCTCGGGCTTCATCGCGGATGCGGAGTCGGCAGGCATAGCAGGCATAGGCGTGACCGTATCGTCCGAGCAAGGGCAGTTTGCCCATATTCGTCCGAGCCCTCACCGAAATGGGTGATTGATGGAGTGTCGTCCTATATTGCCGTAAATATTGAGAGGTTGCCTAGAAGAGTCGGGAGGTCAGGTCCTGAAGTCCCCGGAGAAGGAGGCGACATGCACGACATGGACCACCGGCTGCTGTCGGCCCTGCGCGACTGCGGCTCCGACGCGCGCGTGGCCGCCGCCGCACGGGCCCTGTCCTGG
>NZ_BAAAUG010000104.1:0-30346 GCF_039533825.1 Streptomyces rectiviolaceus | reverse complement strand
TGCCGTCGGGGCGCCGGACGGCACGCGGGGCGGGTGGCGCGGGTGCCGCGCGGGAGTTGACCCCCGCCAACGCGGCCTCCGCGGGCCGCCCTTCGAGTTCGGCGAGCACCAGCTGCCCGACCTGGGCCCGCAGTTCGCGGAAGGCCACGAGCCAGACCGGGCGCGCCCCGGGCAGGGCGGTGTGATCCGGGACGAGCCCGGCACCCGCGAGCCAGGCGAGCAGCCGGTCCACGGAGTCGAGCCGTTCCACGGGGTGGTTCGTCGCCACGAGGTCCAGACAGCTCCGCCCGGAGTCGAATCGCAGCTCGTACGTGGCCGGGTCCATGCCCAGTGCCATGCGCCTGTCACCGCCTTGTGGGGTTACCGGTGAGTGCTCCCCCTACAGTGCCTCGCCTCGGGCGGGTGCGGAACCCCTGCCACCGCGCGCGGGTGAGACGCCCGCTTATGGGGGTGCGCTTCGGAACCATGGTCGGAGGCCCGCCGGGCCGGTTGACTCGGTCCCATGAGAGACAACCGAGTGACGAACCAGCGGGGGCAGGGCAGCGCCGGGGCCGTTCTGGGGGCGGCGATCGTCGCCATGGGCCTGATCTCCGGAACCTTCTACATCTTCTCCTGCGGTGTGATGCCGGGCCTCGGGCGCAGCGACGACCGCGTCTTCATCGAGGTCATGCAGAACATGAACGACGCGTTCAACAATCCGGTCTTCTTCGCGAGTTTCATCGGGGCGCTGCTCTTCACGGCGGTCTCCGCGTGGCAGCTGCGCGGGACCGGCTCGTACCGGTGGGTCCTCGCGGCGCTCGTCGTCTACCTCGTGGCCTTCGCGATCACGTCGGTCGTGAACGTGCCGCTGAACGACGAACTCGCGGACGCGGGCGACCCGGCGAAGATCGCCGATCCGGCCGCCGTGCGCGACAAGTTCGAGGACACGTGGCTGGCCTGGAACGTCGTGCGGACGCTGCTCTCCACCGTGGCGGTCGGCCTGCTCGCGCGGGCGCTGGTGCTGCGAGGGCGGGACAGCAAGGCCGCCCGTCGGCCGGAGCACTCGGCCCCGGCAGCCGGCTCAATCTGAGTACTTCGACCCGGCGGCCGGATCGAGCGCGAGCCGGTAGCCCCGCTTGACCACCGTCTGGACGAGCTTCGGAGCCCCAAGTGCCGTACGCAGCCTGGCCATCGCGGTCTCCACGGCGTGCTCGTCGCGCCCCGCGCCGGGCAGCGCGCGCAGGAGTTCGGCGCGGGACACCACCCACCCCGGGCGCCGCGCGAGCGCCCGAAGGAGCGACATCCCCGCGGGCGGAACGGGCCGCAGCTCGTCGTCGACCAGGACCGCGTGGCCGCGGATCTCGACGCGGTGCCCCGCGATGGGCAACGTACGGGCGCGGGAGGGCAGTTCCTGGCACAGGATCTGTACGAGGGGGCCTAGCCGGAAGCGTTCGGGCTGCACCGTGTCGACGCCGCGGGCCTGCAGCGGCAGCGCGGTGACCGGGCCCACGCAGGCGGACAGGACGTCGTGCTGGAGGGCCGCGAAGAGCTCGATGGACATGCCACGGTCCTCGGCGCGGGCCAGGAAGGACGCGGCGGCGGGCGCGCTGGTGAACGTCAGCGCGTCGACGGCGCGCGCGACGGTGGCGTCGAGGAGCCGGTCGACGGGAGCGAGGTCCTCGGGCGGCATCCACCGGTAGACGGGGACGCCGACGACGTCCGCTCCCCCGGCGCGCAGCGACTCGATGAAGCCGGGCAGCGGTTCGCCGTGCAGCTGGAGCGCGATGCGCTTCCCGTCGACGCCTTCGTCGAGCAGCCGGTCGAGCACCTCCGCCATGGACTCGGAGGCGGGTGACCACTTCTCGGTGAGCCCGGCGGCACGGATGGCGCCTTTGACCTTGGGCCCGCGGGCGAGCAGCTCGACACCCCTGAGGCACTGCAGCAGCGCATCGCCGAACCCCCACCCGTCGGCGGCCTCGACCCAGCCGCGGAACCCGATCGCGGTGGTGGCGACCACCACGTCGGGCGCGTGGTCGATCAATTCCTTGGTGGCGGAGAGGAGTTCGCTGTCGTCGGCGAGCGGAACGATGCGCAGTGCGGGCGCGTGCAGGACCGTGGCGCCACGCCGCTGGAGCAGCGCACCGAGCTCGTCCGCACGCCGGGCTGCGGTGACGCCGACGGTGAATCCGGCGAGGGGGCCGTTCTGGTGACCGTTGCTCTGGTGCCGGTTGTCCTGCTGACCGTTCTGAGGGGTCGCGTGCATGGCAGCTGCTCTCGTCCCGCTAGTACTGCGCGATGTGTGGTCCGGGGTTGAACGAGCCTGCCAACGGCCCGTGACAACCCCGGATCATCACGATGTCGTACGTGTTACACCAGCGTACGACCGCACCTGCCTCAGACCTCCGCGTACGTGAGCTGGGGCTTTGCCTCCTCGTCCGCGGCCCGGCCGGAGTCCGGGGTGGCCGCGGGGCGGCGAAGGTATACGGCCCACGTGACGCAGAAGCACGCGGCGTAGAAGGCGAGGAAGGCGAGGAAGGCGCCGGTCCCCGACCCCACGGTCTGGAAGGACTGCCGGAAGGCGAGATTGATCCCGAGCCCGCCGAGCGCGCCGACGGCGCCGATGAGCCCCATGGAGGCCCCGGAGAGCCGCCGTCCGTAGGCCGCGGCGGCTTCCCCCTGAAGCCCCTTCTGGAGGGCCTTGGCCTGGAAGATGCCGGGGATCATCTTGTACGTCGACCCGTTGCCGAGCCCGCTGAGCACGAACAGCACGACGAAGGCGGCGACGAAGAGCGCGAGCGACTCCTGCATGGAGGCGATGACGACGACCGCGGTGGCCGCGCCCATCCCGACGAAGTTCCACAGCGTGATGCGGGCACCGCCGAACCGGTCGGCGAGCCGCCCGCCGACGGGCCGGATCAGCGAGCCGAGCAGTGGCCCGATGAAGGTGACGGCGGCGGCCTGCAGCGGCGTACGCCCGAACTGGGTCTGCAGCACGAGCCCGAACGCGAAGCTGTACCCGATGAAGGACCCGAAGGTCCCCACGTACAGAAAGGCCATGATCCAGGTGTGCGCGTCCCGCACGGCTTCCTTGGCCGCCCCGGTGTCGTTCTTCACGGTCGCGAGGTTGTCCATGAAGAGGGCGGCGCAGACGGCCGAGACGAAGATGAGGGGGATGTAGATCCCCAGGAGCACGCGGGGCCCGCCACCGGCGCCGATGACCGCGAGCCCGGCGAGCTGGACGACGGGTACGCCGATGTTGCCGCCACCGGCGTTGAGCCCGAGCGCCCACCCCTTCTTCCTCAAGGGGAAGAAGGAATTGATGTTGGTCATGCTGGACGCGAAGTTGCCGCCGCCCACGCCGGTGAGGAGGGCGCACACCATGAAGGTGGTGTAGGAGGTCCCGGGCTCCATGGCGACGAAGGCCGCGATGGTGGGCAGGAGCAGCATGCTCGCCGCGATGATCGTCCAGTTGCGCCCGCCGAAGCGGGCGACGGCGAAGGTGTACGGGACGCGGACGACGGCCCCGACGAGGGTGGCCATGGACACCAGGAAGAACTTCCCGGCGGGATCGATCCCGTACTCGGGCCCCATGAACAGCACCATCACGGACCACAGGGTCCAGATGGAGAACCCGATGTGCTCCGAGAGGATCGAGAACACCAGATTCCGCCGGGCGACCCGCTCGCCTCCCTCCTCCTCCCAGAACTTCACGTCTTCCGGGTCCCACCGTTGGATCCACATGACAGACCTCCGCATCTCCACAGCCGGCGACTGATGGCCCCGAAGGTAGGGAGGGCGGGTTTCAGTCCTGTGGCACGCGGTGACCGGCGGGGAACTTTGCTCTCACCTGGCGGCGGGGCGGGCGGTGAGGGCCCCTCGCGGGGAGGCGTCGGCGCAGGTCAGGCCTTGTTCACCCACGGGAGTACGTCACTGCCGCCACCCTTGTCCCACTTGAGGGTCACTTCGTCGTTGGCCTGGGTGAGGTCGGCCGAGATGTACTTCTTGTCGTCGCCGGTGCCGCACTTGAGGGCGATGCGGAAGCCGGTGCCGCCCTGCTCCTGCCCGAGCCCCATGCACAGCCCGTCGCCACCCGCGTCGATGTACGAGACCGAGTGCTTGCCCTTGCCCTGCCCCGAGGTGAGCTTGTCGCCGATGGTGAGCGTCTTGGCCTCGGCGTTCTGCCACTGGCCTTGATAGCCGGTGTCTCCGGGGGGCCGGGCCTGTTCGGCATCGGGATCGGCTTCGGTCGGGTCGTCGAGGGGGTCCTCGGAGGGCTGAGCGGAAGGCTCCTCGGACTCGGAGGCGGAGGGACTGGCCGCCACACTCTTGTCGGCCTTCGGCTTCTGGTCGTCGCCGCTGTCGCCACTGTCGCCGCTGGTGGCGAGGAAGATGCCGCCGCCGATGAGCGCGGCGATGACGACGACGGAGCCGATGACGAGGGCGAGCTTGTTCTTGCCTGCGCTCCCGCCGGGCGGAGGGGGCGGCGGGTAGCCGGCGTACTGGGGGCCGGGCTGGCCGAAGGGTTGCTGGGGCTGCTGGGGCTGCTGGGGCTGCTGGCCGTAGGGACCCGGCTGAGGCTGACCGTATGGCTGGCCGTACGGAGGCTGGGCGGGCGGCGGTCCCTGCGACGCGTACGGGTTCTGCCCGTCGGGTTGCTGCGGCGGGGGCGGCGGTGCGCCGTAAGGACCGGCGGGCGCCCCCGGTACGGGCGGCTGGGGCTGCTGCGGAGGCCCGAATCCGCTCTGCTGCCCGCCCTGCGGTCCGTACTGCTGTCCGTCCTGCGATCGGTCCTGCTGCCCGCCGTGCGGCGGCTGACCGGGAGGCTGAGTCATACGGGTTGGGATCCCTTCGCTGTCCGGCTCTTCACAGAGCCCAGCGGAAACCCCCTGCCCCCGCCCACCCCCAACATCCACCACGCGGCATGCGGCGCACAAGGCCCACCGGTGGCCTCCGGGACACCTGGAACGAGGCAGTCCGCACGCGTATCGTCGAAATTACGTGGTGGTCTGTCGAGTCCTCGCGGAGGGCGGTGCGCCCAGTGATCGAGCATCGGATATTGGGGCCGCAGGACGGCGAGCTCCATCAGCCGGAGCAGGCGTGCGGGGACCGCTTCCTGATCGACAGCGGTGAGCAGGCTGGCCGCTTCGCGCTCGTCGAGCATCGTCTGCCGCCAAAGGTTCTCGCGGCCCCGGTCCACAGACACACCCGCGAGGACGAGTTCAGCTTCATCCTCGAAGGATCGGTCGGTGCGAGGTTCGGTGACGAGGAGGTCGTGGCCGGACCCGGCGAACTCGTCTTCAAGCCGCGCGACGAGTGGCACACGTTCTGGAACGCGGGCGACACCCCGGCCCGGTTGCTCGAGATCATCTCTCCAGGAGGCCTGGAGGAGCTGTTCCGGTGGCTCGACCAGCAGAGCGAGGAGTTGAGCCCGGAGGCCATGCAGCAGAAGGCGGGGCTCTACGGCTGCTCGATGGACATGGAAGCGACGATGGCGCTCGTCACGAAGCACGGGCTCATCTTCTAGCCCCTTCCAGCCCTCCGGCCGCCGCACCCACGCAACCCACGCAACCCACGCAACCCACGCAACCCACGCAACCCACAGGAACCTGCACCTCGAACCACAGCAACTTCCCCCCCGCTGCCGAAAAGTTGATCCCCAAGCGGCCACCCGCCCCACGCATCGGCGCACTGCCGTACGAGGAAGAGCCCACGCCCACCGTCGGAGTCCACCGGCACGGGCGCACCGAACGCGCCGGGTGGCTTGTCGAAGGGGGCAGGGATGTGGGGGCTGGTGTCCCACACCCCGACACGAAGCCGCCCGGCCCGGACAGACCGCAACCGCAGCGAGGCGGGCCCTTTCGTGTGCCGGTAGGCATTGGTGACTATCTCCGACGTCAACAGCTCGGCGATGTCAAGGAGTTCACCCATGCCGTACCCGGTCAGCGCGGCCCGCAAGGTCATACGGGCGACGCGGGGCGCTCTTGGATCACGGGGCAGATGAAGGGCGTAGGACCAGCCTTGGGGTGGGGCTACGGTGACCATGGAGGCCTCCCAGGGGCAGGGGGATTCGGCTCGCTCGCGGATCCGTCGCGCGGTGGCAGGGCCACGGTCGTGGTGCTCTTCCGCCTTGGTGGCGCCGCGAGTTGAGCGGTTCGTGAACTACGGTAGAGCAGACAGTTAGATACTTCTCACCTATCACTGGAGATGTATCGCCCCTTCACTCGTGTGAGGGACGCAGGAGCCACAACACGGCCTGAAAGGAGGCGCTTTGCCGCCCACCAGTACGCCGACGCTGCGCCAGCGGAGACTGGGCGCCGAACTGCGCAAGCTCCGGGAACGAGCAGGGCTCACCGCCACCCAGGCCGCCGCGCACCTCGGCGTCAACCAAGCGCGCGTCAGCATGATCGAGACCGGCCGCACCCCGGTCAGCGCCGACCGCGTCCGCGCCACGGCGCGCGCCTATACGTGCACCGACGACTCACTGGTGGATGCCCTCGCCGCCATGACGGGACGGCGCACTCGCGGCTGGTGGGAGGAGTACCGCGAACACCTACGTCCAGACCTCATCGACTTGGCGGAACTTGAGCACCACGCCACCCAGCTACAAGTGGCGCTGACACTGCACATTCCGGCGCTCCTCCAGACGACGGACCACGCACGCGCAATGCTCGGCGAGGCCGTTCCGGCCTTCAGGCCGTACGAACTCGAACACTGGTTGTCGTTCAGGATCAAGCGGCAGGCGTTGCTTCACCGCTCCGATCCACTCCCCTACTCAGCACTCGTGCACGAAGCAGCGCTACGCATGCAGTACGGCGGTTCAGACACCGCACGCAGCCAGCTTGCCCACATCCTCGAACTGGGCGAACAGGACAATGTCACCGTCCGCGTGATCCCCTTCGCCACGCCCAGCTTCCCCGGCAACGGCCAGTCCTTCGACTACGTTCGCGGCCCCGTCCCGCAGCTCGACACTGTTCAGCTGGACACCCACCACGGTTGCGAATTCCTGGATGCAGAGGCTCAGTTGAACAAGTACCGCACGGTGCTGGACCGCATGGAGGCCTGCGCACTCAAGCCGCAAAAGTCGCGCGACTTCATACAACGCATCATGCGAAGCATCTGAGAAGGGACCGCATTGCACACCTACAACTGGCAGAAGTCGACCTACAGCCCCGACGGGTCGAACTGCGTCTACATAGCCGCCACCCCGGACGGCACGATCCACCTCCGCGAAAGCGACGAGCCCGACATCACCCTCACGACCACCCCCGACCGCCTCCACGCCCTAATACGCACCCTCAAAACCACCCCACGCTGAGTGCTCCCGATGACACCCGAACTCCACTGGCAGAAGTCGACCTACAGCGCCGAGGCCGCCAACTGCGTCTACGTCGCTACCGCCCCTGACGGCACAATCCGCCTCCGCGAAAGCGACGAACCCGACATCACCCTCACGACCACCCCCGACCGCCTCCACGCCCTAATACGCACCCTCAAAACCACCCCACGCTGAGGCACCCATGCCCGAAGCTCACTGGCAGAAGTCCACGTACAGCGGCGACGCATCGAACTGCATCTACATAGCCGCCGCCCCCGACGGCACAATCCACCTCCGCGAAAGCGACGAACCCGACGCCACCCTCACGACCACCCCCGACCGCCTCCACGCCCTAATACGCACCCTCAAGACCACCCTCAAGGCCACCCCCCGCCTCTGACACCCAGGCTTTTCGCGACCCCCATCGCCCATCGCCCCGCGGGCCCGGCTGGCTCGTCCGCATGAAAGCCTTTGCACTTTGAGCACAGCCGGTCGCCCCCGAGAAGCCGTCGCCCCAAGGAGTCAGAAGTGAACCGCCGTTTCCTGCCCGTTGCGGTCGCGATCACCGCAAGCACCGCACTCTTGCTGACCGGATGCGGTTCGGGCGGCAGTGACGATGACCAGCCCGACAAGGTCAAAGGGGCCGGGGGCGGAGACAAGGACACCTCGGCCTCCGCCGGCGCTTCGGCGAAGCCGGACGGGTCCGAGCGGCCGGAGATCAAGCTGCCCAAGGACTTCCAGGCCGACTTCGCGGGCTGGAAGAACAGCGACCCGAAGCTGCAGGCCATCATGGACGACGGCAAGGAGCGCCTCCTTGCGTCCTACGCCGCGATCATCAACGAAGACCCCAAGGACGACGCCTTCACCTTCTACAACACCCGTGACGCCCTGCGTACCGGGACGACATGGATCAAAAGCTTCACGGACGATGACCTGACCCTGATCGGGAAGGTCCGCGTGTTCCAACCGCAGCCGCGTATCAGCCCGGACGGCTCCGGAACGCTCTTCTACTGTGTCGACGAGGGCAAGGGGTCCACCAGGGACACCAAGACCGGCAAGATCACCCACACCCCTGCCGATGACGCCTTGGTGCTGTACCGGACCAAGTTGAGCAAGACCGACGAGGGCATCTGGAAGACAACGATGGTCCAGTCGGAGGGCGGGGCGTGTAAGTGAGCACGCTGCCCCGCCCCGTGCATCAGCCGTCTCCGCTCTTCCCGCCCCCCACCAAATGCAGGAAAGTCGCGGTGACACGCCGTGTGCCACTGCGACTTTCCTGCTACCGCCTCTCACCAACCACTCACCGGTTGATGGACTGGATCTCCTCCACTGCCACCTGCTGATCCGCGCCAAACTCACCAGCGGGCAGGTCACCGCCCTCGCCCGTGGTGCTGGTCCAGCTGATCTTCCAGGTGAGGGTCGCCTGGAGGTTGTACGAGCCGTCGCCCGAGGACCGCAGGTACTTCACGCCGCACGGCGGTTGCGTGTCCGCGGGCGTGCCCTTGGCGCGGGGCTCGCCGATCTTGCCGTCCTCGATGGGGCATTCCCCGGAGGCGGGGTAGGTCTCGGCGTCCTCTGTCCCTGGATCGATCGAGAGGGACACGGGTTCAGCGGTCGTCGTCGCGGAAAGCCCCGAGCCCGGGATACTCGCGGTGACGGAGACCTTCTTGAACTTCGCCCTGTCCAGCCAGGCCCAGGTCGGGAGATTGACCTTCGTCGTTCCCTCGGGCGCCATCGTGATCTCGGTGCTGGGCACGGGGAGTTCGTCGTAGGCGTACTCGGCGAGGATCTTGGGCGAGACTGCGAGCGGTTCCTTGGGGGTGTCGCCCGTGGGCACCCAGAAGGGCAGCTTGTCGCAGGAGTTGGCCTCGGGATCGTCCTTGCGCTTTTCGTTGATGGCCGCCGCCCAGAACTGTCCCTCACCCTGCTTGTCGAGGTTGTAGTTCTTGTAGGGGCGCCCCTCCTTGAAGTACGTATCGAACACGCCGCCCACGAAGTCGCCGACTCCGAACACCTTCATCTGCCGGATCGCCTTGACCGTGGCCTGGATCTGCTTCGGGGAGTAGGCGGGCTCGTACCAGCAGGCCGGTGGATCCCAGTTGCTGTTGGCGGGCGTGAGGGACCCCGTCTTCGCGGACTTGGGGCTGCCCTCGACCGTTGTCTGAATCTTCGTCTGAACGTTGAGGTTCTGGTCCTGTCGGCCTGCCTTGACCTCGCCCTCGCGAGCACCGCCCTTGCCGTTCTTGCCGGCCGCGTATGCAGAACCCGGCACTGCCGCCATGGACACTGCCATGAGGGGAACCAGCAACCGCCAGACAGCGTGGCGCCTCACAGGCACTGCTTGGCCCCCGACGTCGAAGTGACGGAATCCGTCTGCCAAACACCCTTGGCGTTCTTCTTCACCCTCGTGTTGTAGAAGGCGTAGTCGTCCTTCGACGCCGGAATCGACTTGTCCACCTTGCCCGTCTTCCGGTCCTTCGGATACGACTTCGTCTCGTCCACGCAGTACGTCACCGCCGCAGCGCCCGACTTGAGGAACGTCACCTGACGGTTGAAGTACCGAGTGGTCCCCTCGAAACTCCTACCGTCCTTGTAGAAGCCCTGGACGTAGTCCGCCGCCGACAGCAACGCATCGCCCGACGAGTAGAACTTCAGCGCCGGATGCTTCTCGGCATCGACCGTGATCGCCTCATCAATCGAGTTGATCCGCCGCTCGTTGTCCGCAAGGATCGCGTCCTTCTTCGCGTCCCCCGTCTTGCCGCCCTCGAAGACGTTCTTCACGCCCTTCGGCAGCTTGATCTCCGGCCGCTCGATCCCGTCATCGGACGCTGTCGGAGACGGCGACTCTCTCTTCTCACCAGACTCGGCACCCGCGATCTTGTCGTTCTCCTTGGAGTCGCCGTCGCCCCCTCCGCAAGCAGAGAGCGAGAGGACTGCGGCAGCAGTGAGGGCGGTCGCTGCGAGCAGGGCGGGTCGGCGAGTCACGGTCAGCTCCTGATGAGACGAGGGTTCTCTGGAGTGAACCAAGCTATCGATGAGGGGAGGGTGGCGTCATGTCGAGGTTCGCGCCCAGTGGGACATAGGCGGGCATAGCATCCGTACGACACTGTCATTGGCGCAGATCGATCGCTCAGCGCAGATCGACACTCACCAACAGGCACGGAGCATGGCGCCTCTTCGCCCTTTGAATCCGCGAAGTCGTCGCGCCCCTTGAGAGGCAGGGCGACAGGGCGACAGGGCGGAAGCGGGGCTCAGCCCAGGTGCGTATCCCCCAGGGAAACCAACAGCCTCCGCAGCGCCCCATCCACCGCCCGGCGGTCATCAGCGGACAGAGCGGCCAGCATCCGCTCCTCATTCGCCACGTGATCCACCACCGCGCGGTCGACCAGCTCGCGGCCCGCCTCCGTCAGGCGGACCCTGATCGCCCGGCGGTCGGACGGGTCGGGGTGGCGTTCGATGAAGCCCTTGCGTTCCAGCTTGTCGAGGCGGTTGGTGATCGCGCCTGACGTCACCATGGCCGTCTTGATGAGACCGCCCGCCGTCAGTTCGTGGGGGGCACCCGCCCTCCGCAGCGTCGCGAGGACGTCGAACTCCGGGAACTCCAGGCCGTGTTCGGCGAAGATCGGCTTCATTCCCTTACTCAGCAGGTGGTCCGCCCGTTTGATGCGGCCCACCAGTGCCATCGCGTCCAGGCCCGTCGCGTCCATGTCCGGGCGCTCGCGGTGCCATTGGGCGCGCAGCTCATCGATGGCGTCGGCGTCAGCGTCGGCGTCCGCCACGGTCGCCGTCGGCACCGCCTCAGGGTCAGCAGCCATTCCCGCACTCCTCTCGGCAAGGCCCCGGGGCCAGATATATCTCAACGTTCAGATACTTGACGTTCGCGGACCCAGGGTTCATATTTATCTCAACGTTGAGAATAACAGCGTTCAGGGGAATCGAGGGGGAGTACACCATGTCCATCAGCAGCCCGCAGGCAAGGGTCACTCGCAGCGCACACCGTCCCGGCGGCCAAGGCGGGCTCACCCCCGCACCCCGAAGCCGCGCCCTCGCCGCCGCGGGCCTCGCCGCCATCGGTCCCGCCACCTGGGGCACCACCTACGTCACCACCACCGAACTCCTGCCCCCGGACCGCCCCTTGCTCGCCGCAGCTCTGCGCGCGCTGCCCGCCGGGCTCATCCTGCTCGCCCTCACCCGGCGGCTGCCCAGCGGTGACTGGTGGTGGAAGGCGGGGGTTCTCGGGATGCTCAACTTCGGGGCTTTCTTCCCGCTCCTCTTCTTCGGCGCCTACCACCTCCCCGGCGGCGTCGCCTCCACCGTCAGCGCCGTCATGCCGCTCCTCGTCGCCGGCTTCGGGGTCGGGGTATTGAAGGTGCGGCCCACGCGTCGGACCTTGGCCGCCGGGCTCGTCGGAGTCGTCGGCGTCGGGCTGCTCGTCCTGCGCGGCAGCGCCTCCGTCGACCTCGCGGGGATCGTGGCCATGCTGGCCGCCACCACCCTGATGGCCCTCGCCGTCGTACTCAGCAAGCGCTGGGGACGGCCCGAAGGTGTCTCCCTGCTCGCCCTCACCGGGTGGCAACTCACCCCGGGCGGGCTGGTGTTGGCCCCCATTGCCCTCACCTTCGAAGGTCTCCCTGACCACTTCACCGGGGCCAACCTCGCCGGATACGCCTACCTCGGCATCATCGGCACCGCCATCGCGTACGCCCTCTGGTTCCGCGGCATCGAGCGGCTGCCCGCCTCGTCCGTGTCGTTCCTGGGGCTCACGAATCCCGTCGTCGCCACCCTCGCCGGACTGCTCCTCCTGGGGCAGACCCTCACCCTCTGGCAGGTGGGCGGTCTCGTGCTCGTCCTGGCGAGCGTCTTCGTCGGGCAAGGCCGCCGCACCGCCCGCAAGCACTCCTGAATTCCTGTGAATTCCTGAATCAACCCGCGACCCGCCCCAAGGAGCAACTCGCATGCGCATCACCGTCTTCGGCGCAGCCGGAAACGTCGGCAGCCGCGTCGTCACCGAAGCCCTCACCCGCGGCCACGAAGTCACCGCCGTCGTCCGCGACCCCGCCCGCTTCCCTACCCTGCACCCCGCCGCCACCCACCGCACCGGTGACGCCGGAGTCCCCGAGCACGTCGCCGAGTTGAGCGCCGGGCAGGACCTCGTGGTGAACGCCACCAGACCCGCCCCCGGCCGCGAGGCCGAACACGCCGCCATCAGCCGGGCCTTGCTCGCCGGACTCGCCCGCATCAATGGCGTACGCCTGCTCATTGTCGGCGGGGCGGGAAGCCTGACCGTGCCGGGCAAGGAAGGCGTCCTCGCCATCGATGACCCCACCTACGTCCCCACCGCCTGGCGGCACATCGCCCTGGCCTCCAACGCCCAGTTCGACGCCGTCCGCACCGCCGACACCTCGGTCGACTGGACGTACGTGAGCCCGTCCGCCCTGCTCGAGCCCGGCGTTCGCACCGGCGCCTACCGGCTCGGCGCCGACGAGTTGATCGTCGACGCCGAGGGGAAGTCCGCCATCTCCATGGAGGACCTGGCGGTGGCCCTCCTGGACGAGGCCGAACGCCCCAAGCACCACCGCACCCGCTTCACCGTCGGGTACTGAAGGCCCACGGAACCTCAGCCCCGGTGCGAACCGCCCCGCGAAGCCGCCCGCCTGCCCTTCGGTGCCTTGGAAGGCTTCGCCCCGTTCGGCCACAGCCTCGGGCTCCGCTTCGCCGCGAAGTCCTCGATCCAGCCCACGGCCATCACCATCAGGCCGATCAACGGCCAGACCAGGACCGTCATCCACAGCATGTACGTCGAGTCCAGCGCGGAGCTCCAGCGCTCGTCCTGCATGAACGGCAGGTCGTACGCCATGTCGATGATCGGCACCGTGGCCATGATCAGGAGGTTGTGCCAGAGATAGATCGTCACCGCTCGGTTGTTGGAGAGGGTGATGAGCTTGTCCCAGCGCTTCAGGCGGCCCGGCAGCTCCTGCCACGACGGGGAGTACTGGAAGAGGATGACGACGAAACCGAAGGACCACGCCGCCTGGGCGAGGGGGATGTCGTTCAGGTCCCAGCCGTCCGGGCCCAGATGGCCCGAGGCCCACCACAGGCCGAAGGCCATGATCAGGACCGAGGCCGACACCGCCATGTAGCGGGGCACGCGGGCGAGTACGCCCTCCTGGTGAGCCATGCCGAGGACCCAGCAGCTGCCGTACACCGCGAAGTCCGAGACCGCGTTGCCCGTCTCGCCGGGGATCTTGACGATCTCCGTGGCGAGCACCGCCGTCAGGGCCAGGGGTGCGAACAGCGTCGCCCACGGGACCCTGCGGAACGCCCACAGCAGCAGCGGCGACGCGATCACGAACCAGAGGTACGCCCGGATGTACCAGAGAGGGCCCGCGGCCTGGGCGGGCCAGGTGTCCTCCAGGAGGCCCGCCTTGTCCCCGATGTGCCAGGGGAAGGGCGGGGCGCCGATCGGGAAGACGTAGTTGACCATGCTGACCAGGCCCCACGTGTCCCCGTGGTCCGGGTCCTTGCTCACATTCCAGCCGCCGTAGAACAGCAGGAAGAGTGCCACCGCGCTGAACGCCCACATGGGGGGCAGCAGTCGGCGTATTCGGCCTCTGATCACGCCCCAGGCCGGGCGCTTCAGGGAGCGCGCCATCAGCGCGCCCGCCAGCGCGAACATCACGCCCATGGACGGGAAGAGGATCGTCAGCCAGGCCCAGCCGAACAGGTGGTAGATGACGACGCGGACCAGGGCCAGCGAGCGCAGCACGTCGAAGTAGCGGTCGCGGCCCGGCTTCTTGGGGGGAGCCGGAGCCGCCGGGGCGGGGGGCACGGGAGCGTAAGGCGCCGGCACCTGCGGCAGCGGCTGCGTGGGATGGGTCATGCGACGGGCCTCCGGTCAGGGCTGCCCGTCCGCTGCTGCGGAATCGAGGGCGGCGACCCCAGTACCCCCGTGCGCCGGAGCTTCTGCCAGCGAAGGCGGCCTCCGGTCAGGGCGGTGATCCAGGACTGCAGCAGCACGACGTACATCAGCTGCCGGTAGAGGATCTGCTGGAGGGGCAGCGAGATCAGATGGGTCATGCGCTCGCGGTCGAGGCGGAAGGCGTACGCCGCGCACACCGCCTGGACGGCGAGCACGCCGAGCCACGCGATGATCGTCTTCTGGGTGGGGCCGAAGACCAGGCCGTAGAGAAGGAATACGTCGATCAGGGGGGCCAGGAGCGGCGCCAGGACCATGAAGAGGGACACCAGCGGCATGCCCACCCGGCCGAAGCGGCCTGACGGACCCGACTCGATCACCGAGCGGCGGTGCTTCCAGATCGCCTGCATCGTGCCGTACGACCAGCGGTAGCGCTGCGACCACAGCTGCTGCACCGTCTCCGGCGCCTCGGTCCACGCGCGCGCCTTCTCCGCGTACACGACGCGCCAGCCGTCCCGGTGCATCGCCATCGTGATGTCGGTGTCCTCGGCGAGCGTGTCGTCGCTCATGCCGCCGACCCGCTCAAGTGCCGAGCGCCGGAAGGCCCCCACGGCGCCGGGGATGGTCGGCATGCAGCCGAGCATGTCGTACATCCGGCGGTCGAGGTTGAAGCCCATCACGTACTCGATGTGCTGCCAGGCGCCGATCAGCGAGTCCCTGTTGCCGACCTTCGCGTTGCCCGCGACGGCGCCCACGCGCGGGTCGCCGAACGGCTGCACCAGCTCGCGCACGGTGGACTGCTCGAAGACCGTGTCACCGTCCATCATCACGATGAGGTCGTAACGGGCGTTGGCTATACCGCGGTTGAGGGCGGCCGGTTTGCCCGCGTTCTGCTGGCGTACGACGCGTACGTTCGGCAGGCGAAGCCCCTCGACGATCAGCGCGGTGCCGTCCGAGGAGCCGTCGTCGATGACGATGATCTCGATGGGGTGGTCGCTCGACATGAGCGAACGGACCGTGGCCTCGATGCACTTGGCCTCGTTGTAGGCGGGGACGAGGACCGACACCGGTTCGGTGATGTCCGGGCCCCAGCGGAAGCCCCGCCTGCGCACCTTGCGCGCGTGCACCGCGGAGAGCAGCAGCATCAGACCGAAGCGCGTCAGGACCAGGAAGCCGATGACGGCGAGGGCCACGACGAGTACGCCGGTGATCTTCTCCGACGCACCGACCAGGAAGACCCAGGCCTTGCCCTTCCACAGTTCTATGCCGGTGACCGGCGCGTGCGCGCTGGGTGCGTCCAGGGCCTCGGTGAGATTCGTGAACTGGTAGCCCTTGTCCTGCAGATCGGGCAGGAAGGTGTCGAGCGCGGCGACCGTCTGCGAGCGGTCGCCTCCGGAGTCGTGCATCAGGACGATGGCGCCCTTGCCGTGCTTGGGCGTGGCGCGGCGGATGATCTCGTGGACGCCGGGGCGCTTCCAGTCCTCGCTGTCGGTGTTGTTGACGACGGTGAGGTAGCCGCGGCTGCCGATGTACTTCGTCACCGGCCAGGACTTGTTGTCCATCGCGTCCGAGAACGAGGAGTACGGGGGGCGGAAGAGGGAGGTGCGGATGCCCGCGGCGCCCGCGAGGGCGAGCTGGTTCTGCGAGAGCTCCCAGTCGATGCGGCTGGTGGACTGGTACGACAGGTCGGGGTGGTTGAACGTGTGCAGGCCGACCTCGTGTCCCTCGCTCACCATGCGCTCGACGAGGTCGGGGTAGCGCGAGGCCATCGTGCCGGTGACGAAGAAGACGCCGTGCGCGTGGTGCTTCTTCAGTACGTCGAGGACCTTGGGGGTCCACTCCGGGTCCGGGCCGTCGTCGAAGGTCAGGACGAGGCGGTGGCGGGGGACGCTCAGCGTCTCCTCGTGGCCGCCGCGGGTGTCGATGACCGGGCCGCCCCCGTCAAGGACCTTCGACGGCACCTTGTCGGTGGCCGCGGGTGGGCGTACGCGATGGTCGGCGAGGATCTCGCTGTGCGTGTAGCCGCGCAGCATGAGCATCGCCATCAGGGCGACCAGGACGAGCAGGGGCAGGAGGTAGCGCAGGGGGACCCTGCGCCGCTTGGTGCCGCGGGCAGGCTGTGCGCGGCGTCGGCCGCCGCCGCCCTTGGGCTGGGGCCGGGAAGGGGACGGGGGCTGGGCGTGACTGTTACGGGGGCCGGCGGACCGGCCCCGGTTGGAGCGGGAGTTCATCGCTGTGCGCCCTCCAGGGGCTGCTGGCCGGCGCTTTGCGGGGAGACGTAACCGGCCGCCTGGGCGCTCTGCGGGGACTGCTGATCGGCGGCGGGCTGCACCACGGGGACTTCGCCGCCGCCTCCGCCCGCACCGCCCGGTGTCTCGGTCGACGGGTCCGGGTCCGGCGTGGTGGGGTCGTCGGTCGGGTCCGGGTCCGGGTCGGGCTTCGTGGGGTCGTCGGTCGGGTCGGGGTTCCCGCCGTCGTCCGTCGGGTCGGGGTCGGGCTTGCCGTCGTCCGTGGGGTCGGGGTCGGGTGACTCGCCGGGCTCGACCTTGCCGTCGTCCGTCTCCGAGGGGTCGGCCGAGCCGTCGCCGCCGGTCGCGGGAGCGGTGGCGCCGCTCTCCGACGAACCGGGCGAGGGGGTCGTGCCGGGTGATGCCGAGGGGTCGAGGGAGTCGGCCGGGCGGTCCGGTGTGTCCACCTTGCTCGCCGGCTTCTCGTCCTTGGGGTTGATCGGCAGCCAGGGCGCGCTGGAGTTGCCCGAGAGCAGGGTGCCCACGATGATCACCGCGTAGATGGCGCAGGCTATGCCGACGAGCACGCCTATCCGGCGGTACCTCCGGCTGCGGCGGCCCGTCTCATCGACGAAAACCGGCCCGTCAGGCGCGTCCTGGTCACTCTCGGCGGCCAGATCCGCCAGCTGTCGCCCCACCCCGTCGATCTGAACGGTGACCTCGTTCGGATCATGGGTGTGTTCCGGTAGGGCATCTTCTCGCCAATTCTCCATGCGTACGCACAACCCCCCACATAACCTGACTTGGGCGCGCACGACTCCGGGCATCTTGCCGTCGGACCGGGCCCCCACCCGATCCGAGCGCCCCCCTATCACACTGCGCCCGGACCATGAATGTAGCGCACGGCGGTGACAGCCGTACTAATCCGTCAGTCCAGACTCATCATGATGAGTGCATCTGTGGCCGGAACCCACCCGCCCGCTGGTCTGTGCAGCCATCCCTCGGCCGCCGAGAGCTCGGCCGCCGCCGCGCGCAGAGCGTCGACACCGGGGTGCACGAGCCCCTTTCTCCACACCAATGACACAGGTGACAGCGGTACGGGGTCGATCAGGGGCCGCAGGATCGACTGGGGCATGGCCGGAAAGTCCACTGCGACGAGCACGGGGTTGCGATTCTTGGCCATGATCCGCCCGAACTCCTCGGGGCCCACGGCCAGGGGTGCGGGCGCCGCCACCTCGATCCCGCGTCCCTCGAAAAGGCGATGCGCCAGGTCGGTCCACTCCAGCGTCCGGGGGTTTCCCGCCCCCGCGTACACGCTCTCCCCGGCGAGCGCCCCGAGCGGCACCGCGTCCAGCTCCGCCAAGGGGTGGCCGAGCGGCAGCAGCACCGCCATCGGCTCGTACCGCACGGGCTGCTGCGCGAGCCGCGACCGCAGCGCCGGTTCAAGCCCGGCGTACCGCCCGAAGGAGACGTCGAGCCGCCCGGCAAGGATCTCGGCGGCGGCCCCGGTGAGTCCGCTCTCGAAGCGGGCCATCAGCTCGCAGTCCGGGGCGAGTTCGCGGGCCCGCTCCAGGATGCGCCCGCAGATGAGCCCCGGGCTGTTCAGGTCCACGAGCAGCGGGCGGGCCGCACCGCCGGGGCCCGTGCCGCGCGCGAACGCGGCCGCCAGGTCGTCCTGCGCCTCGAGCACCCGCCGCGCGTACGGCAGCAGCCGCTCGCCCTCGGCCGTCGGCGTGACCTGCCGTGTCGTCCGCACGAACAGCTCGGCGCCCAACTCCCGCTCCAGGCGCCGCACATCACGGCTGAGCGCCTGCTGGGCGACGTACATCCTGGCGGCGGCCCGCGTGAAGTGCAGCTCTTCGGAGACGGCCACGAAGGCGCGCAGGAGGCGGGGCTCCAGGTCGCGGGGCAGGGCTCCCTCGGGACCACGATGTATGCGGGGTTCTGCTGTCACCCCGGGAACTTACAACGAGAGTGCGTGAGTCGGGCCCCAGAAGGTGTTGGACCCCACACCGCCGCCCCGGTGAGGGTGATCCCATGCCGCCCGCCGAACTCATGCCGTCCGCCGAGCCCCAGGCGCCCCGACGCCGCAACCCCTACGCCCGCCTCTTCGAGATACCCGGAGCCACCGCCTTCACCATCGGCAACCTCATCGCCCGCCTTCCCATGGGGATGTTCAGCGTGAGCGCCGTCATCATGATCGCCGGGGCCCGTGGTTCGTACGCGCTCGCCGGCGCGGTCACCGCGACGGGCCTCGCGGCGACCGCCGTCGTGGCGCCCTGGACGGCACGCCTCGTGGACCGGCACGGCCAGGCGCGGATCGCCGTCCCCGCCACCGCTGTCGCCGCGCTCGGCTCTCTCTCGCTGCTCCTGTGCGTGCACTACGGAGCGCCCGACTGGACCCTGTTCGCCTCGTACGCCGCGACGGCCACGACCCCCAACACCGGCGGCATGTCCCGCGCCCGCTGGGCCCACCTCCTGAAGGGCGACGACCGGGCCGTGCACACCGCCAACTCCTTCGAACAGGCCGCGGACGAGCTGTGCTTCATGCTCGGCCCCGTCCTCGCCGCCTTCCTGTGCGGGGCGCTCTTCCCGGAGGCGGGCACCCTCATCGGAGTCGTGCTGCTCCTGACCGGCGTCCTGGTCTTCGCCGCCCAGCGCTCGACGGAACCGCCGCCCCGGGAACGTACGGCCACGAAGGAGAAGTCGCCCCTCCACGCGCGCGGGATGCCCACGCTGATCGCCGCCTTCCTCGCCACCGGCGCCGTGTTCGGCTCGATGGAGGTCGTGACGATCGCCTACGCCGACGCGCAAGGGCACAAGGCAGCCGCGGGGGCCATCCTCGCGCTCCAGGCCGCCGGTTCCTGCGCGGCGGGCCTCCTCTACGGCACGCTCAAGCCGAGCGGGCCCCTGCGCCGCCGCCACATCCTGTGCGTCACCGCGATGGCGGCCCTGATGACGCTGCCGCTCCTGGCCGCCGCGCTCACCGGCTCTCTCCTTGTGCTCGCCGGGGCTCTCCTTGTCGCCGGAATGGCGACGGCGCCGACGATGGTCACCGGCATGACCCTGATCCAACAGCGCACCCCCGAGGGCCGGTTGAACGAGGGCATGACCCTCGCCGTCACCGGTCTCCTCGGGGGCATCGCGTGCGGCGCCGCGGCCGGCGGCTGGGTGGTGGAGCACCTCGGCGGCGCCCGGGGCTACGCGGTCCCGGTCGCCGCCGCGTGCTGCGCCCTGCTGCTCAGCATCGCGCAGGCTTGCGCCACGAGCACTCCAGGTCCCCGCCCGGCTCGGCCCCGCGCTGCGAACGCGGCTTGACCAGCACGGCCTTGTCCTCGGTCGACTTGGCGAGCGTCACGACGATCGCGTCCTCCAGGGCCTTCACCGAGGAGGGCAGGTAGTTGTTCAGGATGATGCTGAACACCAGCTCACGCCCGCCCGCGTCCTTCACGTACCCCGAAAGAGCGGACGCCCCGGTCAACGACCCCGTCTTCGCCCGTACGTTGAGGGCCGCGGGAGTCCCGCACATCCGCGTGCGCAGCGTGCCGCCGACGAACTTGTCCGGGTCGCAGGCCACCGGAAGGGACTTGTACCAGTCGGCGTACCAGGGCTCGCCCTTGGCGGCCAGGAGCAACTTGATCAGCTGGTCGGCGGGGGCGTTGTTCTTGCGCGAGAGCCCGGAGCCGTCGACGTGGCGCAGCTTGCCGGGATCGACGCCGGCGGTCTTCAAGTAGGAGCTGATGGATGCGATCCCGTCCGGCCAGCTTCCGGCCCGCCCCGTCGCTTCGTGCCCCATCGCCTTCGTGAGGTTCTCCGCGTGCATGTTGTTGGAGAGCTTCATGAAGGGGATCATCAGCTCCTTCAGCGGCATGGAGTCGTGCGACGCGAGCTGCCGCGCGCCCTTGGGGGTCGCGAGTCCGGCCTTGGTCGGCCCGCTCACCCGCACCCCGTGCGCCTTCAAGGCGTCCCGGAAGATCGCCGCCGCGTATCCGGTCGGCTCCCAGACGGTGATCCACTCCTTGGTGGCGCCGCCCCCTACAGGGACGGTCCCGGTCACCGTGATGGTGTTGGTGCCATGCTCCCGCTCGATGGTGAGCGTGTCCTCGCCGCCCGCGGGGACGGTCTTGGCGCTGTTGTCGACCTCTACGTAGTCCGTCTTCGGGGTGACCGTCACCTTCGGCCTGTCCCCGGCCTTCGCGCCGGGCGTGGCCTCGACGATGACCGTCCCGGTGTCGTAGTCGGTGTCAGGGGCGACGCTCAGCGCGGAGATCTGGGCGGCGTAGTACGCGAATTCGTCGTCCCCGGCCCAGGTGTCGCCGATGCGCTTGTCGTCGAAGCGGGTGTCGTCGGCGACCAGGCGCCCCGAGACCTTCCGGACGCCCGATTCGGCGATCTTCGCGGCGAGTTGGTCGTAGTCCTTGGCCAGCGTCGTCGGGTCTCCAGTGCCGCGCAGATAGAGATCGCCGGAGAGGACGGTGCCGTGCTGCTTGCCGTCGGTGAGCACATCGGTGGTGAAGCGGTGGTCGGGGCCGAGCCGCTCCATGGCCGCCGTCGATGTGAGCAGCTTGGTGTTGGAGGCGGGCATCAGGCGCCCGCTGGGCAGGTGCTGGTAGAGCACGTCACCGGACGCTGCGTCGGCGACGACGACGCTCGCCGCACCGCCCTCCATGCGGGGATCGCCGAGGATGGTGTCGATGGCTTCGGGCAGGCCGCTGCGGTCGGAGTCCGCCCCGGCCGGCGAGCTGACGGAGAGGGTGGCCGCCGCGACACCGAGCACGGCGGGCCAGATCCAGTGGCGCATACGGGCGTTGACGCGTCTCACGGGTCTACTCATGACCCAGGAGCATCCCTGACTCCGGCGCCCCGCGACAGACCCCACTCCGGCCACGTACGCCACCGGGCGGATCGCCCGCCTGTGGTGCCGCGGGGCGCGCAGTCAGTCCGCTGCCGCTGGGCGCCATCAGCCCGGTGCGTCGGGCGCGCGGCGGCAGCGGGGCAGCAGGGCGGCAAGGAGCAGGAGGGCGGGTGCGGGGTCGGCGGGCGTCATGCCGTCGCGTCGGCAGACCAAGGCGTCGGGATCACCGGGGGGTTGCCGGAGGCTATAGCCGTCGGGGCAGTTGGGGCCGGTGTCTCCCGTCTCGCCCTTGGGGCCCCGCTCGCCGCGCGGTCCTGCGGGCCCCGTGGGACCTTCGGGGCCCGAGGCGCCGCCCGCGCCGTCGGAGCCACGGGAGCCGTCGGATCCGTCGGCACCTGGTGGTCCCGCCGCTCCGGACGGTCCTTCCGGGCCCTGGTCGCCGTTCGCACCGTCCGAGCCCGCGGGCCCCGTCGGGCCCGCATCGCCGGACGCTCCCGGCTCCCCCGGCTCTCCCGCATCGCCCTGGTCCCCGTCCCGGCCGCCAAACCCCGGCGTCCCCTTCTCGCCCTGCTTCCCGTCCTCCCCCTGGGTGCCCGGGGCCCCTGGCGCCCGCTCCCGGGACAGGAGGTCGTCGACGGCGTCGGAGGGGTCCGGCGCCGCTGGGGTGTCCCCGTGGGAGCGGACCTGCGCGCGCAGGGTACGTACGTCTCTGGCCAGGGTGGACACGGCCTCGCCGCGCCGGTCCGCCTCGGTGGCGAGCCCGTCGGCACGGCGGTCACCGGCGTCGATGCGGGCCCAGAGGAGCGCCGCGGCACCGCAGAGCGCGACCAGCACACAGATGAGGAACACACTGCGCCAACGGCGGGCCAGGAGACGCTCGAGCTGGATCACGGAGTGCCTCCGAGCCGTTGATTGTCGATGAGCAGCCGGGCGATCTCGCTCTGGTCATGGATGTGCAGAGCGTTTAACTCGGCGAGTTTCGTGTCGCGTTCGGCGACCTGGCGCTCCAGCCGGTCACGCTCGGTCTGCAGCTTCTCCGTGAGGCTGGAGTAACCGGTGAGCGCGTTCTCACCGCGCTTGCCCAGATAGGCCGCCACTGCCGCGCCCAGAACCCCGAGGCTGGCGAGAAGGGAACCTATGAGAGTGACGGTGGCATCCAAGCGACTGCCTCCTGCACTTACGTACTCGGCCGGGCCGCTGTTCCGCCCGGCCGTCGGGAACCTTGTACTCGGATGCAGTAACGAGTCACATGCCGAGAGGATGTGCCCCCACGGTTCCGTGCCCCACGCACGGAAAAAGCCCCCTGGCCGCTGGCCAGGAGGCTTTAACCTCACATGGGAATTGTGGAGATGGCGGGAATCGAACCCGCGTCCAACGGTGCAGAAGGAGGGCTTCTCCGAGCGCAGTTCGCTACGCTTTTCTCGGCCCCGGAGATCTCGCGAACATGTCTCCGACGGGCCCAGTCACTGTTTGATTTCCCATCGAACCCCGTGACCGGGCTCGATGGTTTAGTTCCCTAGATTATGCCAGGGTCCGGGTCGGGAACACCCCCGGGCTGACACCCATTAAGGGTCCTTCACTCACTGCTTATTAGGCAGCGAGGGCGAAGGACTGGGAATCGCTCTTGGAATTGGCGATTATTGGTTGCGACATATGGTTTACGAGATCATTGCCGCTTCCTCGGCTCGCTTCCCCTGCTTCGACATCCGCTGTCGAAACCGATCATCCCCATGTTGTTTTTTCAAAACGCGCACCCGCTGTGAGGTGCAGTGCCCATCGTACTTGACCAACGCACGACGGGGCCAGCCAATTCCCGCGCGGCCCGCCAGGACCCACGCAGACCCACTCAGACCCACGCCGCCCCATGCAGACCCGTGGGTCAGGCGCTGCGCTGACGCCGCTTGGCCGCCTCGACCGCGCGGTTCGTCTCGCGCAGATCCTGCTTCTCCTTGAGCGTCTGGCGCTTGTCGTACTCCTTCTTGCCCTTGGCGAGCGCGATCTCGACCTTGACCCGGCTGTCCTGGAAGTACAGGGCCAGGGGCACGATCGTGTGACCCGTCTCCTGCGACTTGGACTCCAGCTTGTCGATCTCCGCGCGGTGCAGCAGGAGCTTGCGCTTCCGCGTGGCGGAGTGGTTGGTCCAGGTGCCCTGTACGTACTCAGGGACGTGGATGTTGTGCAGCCAGGCCTCGCCGCCGTCGATGTGCACGAAGCCGTCCACCAGGGAGGCCCTGCCCATCCGCAGCGACTTGACCTCGGTGCCCATCAGGACGAGGCCGCACTCGTACGTGTCGATGATGTGGTAGTCGTGTCGCGCCTTCTTGTTCTGCGCGATCATCTTCCGGGTGGGTGCCTTCTCAGCGGCCTTCGCCGCCTTGCGCTTTACCTTTTCCTTAGCCATAGTCAGGCCATTTTCGCACTACGAGGGGGGTCCGAGGCCAGTCAATACTGTCTCGGCCCTCGTCTCGGCGCCGTCCTCGACCTCCAGGTCCGGCATGATGCCCCGCCCGTCGACCGCCTGCCCCGAAGGAGTGCGGTAATGCCCGACCGTCAGCTCGGCGACCGAACCGTCGGGCAGCCGGCTCGGCATCTGGACCGAGCCCTTGCCGAAGGTCCGTGAGCCCACCACGACCGCGCGGCCGCGGTCCTGCAGGGCTCCGGTGAGCAGCTCGGCCGCGCTCATCGTGCCGCCGTCGACCAGCGCGACCACGGGTCTGTCGGTGTCGCCGCCGCGCTCGGCGTGCAGGGCCTTCTGCCGGCCGCGTACGTCGTACGTCGCCACCAGGCCTCCGTCGACGAGCCCCGACGCGGCGGTGACCGCCTCCGTCACCAGGCCCCCGGAGTTGCCGCGCAGGTCGAGCAGGATCCCGGCGCCCTCGGGGGCGTCGCGCACCGCGTCGCGTACGCGCTCGCCCGAACCCTTGGTGAAGGACTCGACCTTGATCATGACGGCGCCGCCCGCGAGCTGCGTGACGGCGACGGAGTCCGTGGAGAGGCGGGCCCGGTGCAGCGTCTCGCTCCACGCGCGCGTGCCCCGCTCCAGGCCGAGCTCGACCGGGGTGCCCGCGCGGGCACCGCGCAGCAGGGACACGACCTCGGTGACGGGGAGCCCCGCCACGCGCTTGCCGTCGATGCTCCTGAGCTGATCGCCCTCCCGGATGCCGGCCTGCCCCGCGGGGCCGCCGCGCTGGACCCGGGACACCTCGATGTGCCCGTCGGCCGCGCGCCTGGCCCAGAGGCCGACGCCGGTGTACGCGCCGTCGAGGGCCTGCTCGAACTCCTGGTACTCCCCGGGTGAGTACACCGACCCCCAGCGGTCACCGCTGCGGCTGACGGCGTCCTCCGCGGCCTTCTTGCCGGACTTGCCGTCGGCCATCGCCTCGGTCGCGGCATCGGCCGCCTCGTCGGCGGTGTCACCGGACGAGGCGACGGAACGGGTGGACGGAGCAGGCGACTTCCGGCCCTCACCGGTCTCCTCGCTCCAGGATCCGGTGGCCGCACCGGTGGCGAGCACGCTCGCGAACACCAACGTCAGGGTCGCCCCGCGGCGGATACGGCGGGGCCGGGAGAGCCGGTCGCAGAACCGGTCGGGGCCTGACATGCCGGTGAGTCTAGGACAACGAAGGGCGCCGTACGGTCGGTTGAACCGTACAGCGCCCTCGGTACGTCTCAGGCCTCAAGGCCCGCGCCCCGCTCCACGAGGCACAGGCCTGCCGCTCGTCAGATCAGGTTGTACTGAGCGGCACTGCTGAGGTTGGTCGCGTACATCCCCCACATGCCCTTGGCGAACAGCTTGTTCGCGCCGCCGCCCAGCGGGTGCCGCTGCCACGCGGTCTTCGGCCCCTTGGCGCGCACGTCCAGGTAGAGCCTGCCGCCGCTCTTCTTCTTCAGCGTGAAGGTGATGACCTTGCCGGCGCCCTCCAGGTGACCGGGGAGGGACTTCAGACGGAAGTACGTCTTGCCCACCTTCGTCACACGCACCGGATTGCAGCGGCCGCCGCCCTTGAGGCAGATCTTCTGCCCCTTCTTGACCGTCTTCGGCATACCCGGAATCGGGAAGACCGAGTTCATGATCCGGTTCATCTTGCGGAACGACACCTGGGCGGTCGCGGTGCGCCGGGAGACGAAGTACTCGTAGTGATAGCCGTATTGGCCGCCACGCGCAGCCCGCGCCTGCGCTCCCCGCTCGGCCGCCGGCTGCGCGGGCCGCTGCTCGGCCGCCACCTCGGCGGCGCGCACGGACTGCCCGGTCTCCGCGACCGCGGCCTGTGCGGGCACCCCCGAGGCCAGCACGGCGGCGGACAGCACCGCGCCGAGCACCGCCGCCCGGACTCCCCGCGCCCCGTTGGCCGTGCGGCCACCTTCAAAACGTCGTATACGCACGACGGAACCCTCCCGTTTTCCTTGTCAATAAGCCCTGGTCAAAGGCAAATTGATCTTGGTCCAGGAGGGGTCATCGCGTCAAACCGGGTCAGACCTTCAGGTACTTGCGCAGGGCGAAGAAGCCGGCGAAGGCGGGCATGAGGAAGCTGACCGTCAACACCAGCGGCAACTTGCCAAGGACCGCGTCCCAGCCGATGAAGTTGACCATGTCGATCTTGCCGACGAGCCAGTTGTTGATGAGGAAGTACTTGCCTGCGACCAGCAGCACACAGGCGAAACCGCCGCCGATCAGACCGGCGATGGCGGCCTCCATGACGAAGGGCACCTGAATGTAGAAGCTGGACGCCCCGACCAGGCGCATGATGCCGGTCTCGCGGCGCCGGCTGAAGGCCGAGACGCGCACCGTGTTGACGATCAGCATCAGGGCGACGACCAGCATGAGCCCCATGACGCCGAGCGCCGCGTACCGCATGCCGTTGAGCAGGTTGAAGAGGTTGTCCAGGACGCTGCGTTGGTCCGTCACGCTCTGCACGCCGGGCCGCCCGCTGAACGCGGTGTTGACCACCTGGTACTTCTCCGGGTTCTTGAGCTTGACCCGGAACGACTCCTGCATCTGGTCCGGCGTGAGGGAGCTGGACAGCGGGGAGTCGCCGAACTGCTCCTTGTAGTGCTTGTACGCCTGGTCGGCCGTCTCGTACAGGACCGTGTCGACGACGGGCATCTTCTTCAGATCCGTGCGGATCTGTTCCTTCTGCTCGTTCGTGACGGCGCCCTTGGTGCATCCGGGGTCCTGCTCCGCGTCCCCCTTGTTGCACAGGAAAATCGAGACGTTGACCTTGTCGTACCAGAAGCCCTTCATCGTGCTCACCTGGTCGCTCATGAGGAGCGAGGCCCCGAAGAGTGCGAGTGAGAGCGCTACGGAGACGATGACCGCGAAGGTCATCGTGAGATTGCGGCGGAGACCGACGCCGATCTCCGACAGGACGAACTGGGCGCGCATGGCTCCCTTTCAGTGGATCAGTGCAGTGGATCAGTACGGGTCTTCAGTGCTGGTAGCCGTAGACGCCGCGCGACTGGTCGCGGACGAGACGGCCCTTCTCCAGCTCAATGACCCGCTTGCGCATCTGGTCCACGATCTGCTGGTCGTGGGTAGCCATGACGACGGTCGTGCCGGTCCGGTTGATCCGGTCGAGCAGCTTCATGATGCCGACCGAGGTCTGCGGGTCGAGGTTGCCGGTCGGCTCGTCGGCGATCAGGAGCTTCGGGCGGTTGACGAAGGCTCGCGCGATCGCCACTCGCTGCTGCTCACCACCGGAGAGTTCACCGGGCATCCGGTCCTCCTTGCCGCCGAGACCGACGAGGTCGAGGACCTGGGGCACGGACTTGCGGATCTCGCCGCGGGACTTGCCGATGACTTCCTGCGCGAAGGCGACGTTCTCGCCGACGGTCTTGTTCGGAAGGAGACGGAAGTCCTGGAAGACGGTGCCCAACTGGCGCCGCATGTGCGGCACCTTGAAGTTGGAGAGGCGGGCGAGGTCCTTGCCGAGGACGTGCACCTGGCCGTGGCTGGTGCGCTCTTCGCGCAGGACGAGACGCAGGAAGGTGGACTTTCCGGAGCCGGAGGAGCCCACCAGGAAGACGAACTCGCCCTTCTCGATCTCCAGAGAGACATCCCGGAGGGCGGGCCGGGTCTGCTTGGGGTAGGCCTTGGAGACGTTGTCGAATCGGATCACGGATGCACCACGGGTCGCCGGGGGTAGGTGAGCGTGACCATACGCGAAGCCGGTACGCGAGCGCAGTCAGCGTCCTGAGTTGCGCGAATTGTCGCGGATATACCACGGAACGTAACAGTCTGAAACCGGCGAGGACGGGCGGGCCGCGCCGAAATTCGTGGAAGCTGGCACAGTGGTAGGGGGAACGGTTGGGTTCCCTCCAGCGTTGGGCAGGCTGTAACTGTGCGGGAGGAGAAGCGCATGACCCATGACAGGTTGGTGTGCGCGAACTGCGCGGGGCCCGTGAGTGAGGGCCGCTGCCCCGTATGCCGGGCCAGCCGCGAGCGCATGCAGCAGGAGGGACCGTTCGGCGGTCTCAGCCCCGCGGCCCTGATAGGGGTGCTCGTCGTGCTGATCGCGGCGGTGGCCCTGCTGGCGCACCAGACCGCTTAGAGCGCCCAGGGCACGCGCCAGGACACCAGAAAGCGCAGAAGCGCGCCAGGGACACCAGAAGGGCCCGGAGCTGGCTGCTCCGGGCCCTTCTGTCATGTCATGCGCCGCATACGCTCTCGTACGCGATGCCCTTGCCCTTTATCAGGCAGCGGCGCCGCGGTTACCGACGAAGCGCGGCAGGATGCGGAAGCCGATACCGCCGGCGATCATCGTCGCGGCGCCGATCAGCAGGAACGTGGTCTCGGCGGCACCCGTCTCGGCGAGCTCGCCCTTGTCGGCCTTGTCACCCTGCTCGACCGGGGTGGAACCCGTGTCGGTCAGGCTGTCCTTGCCCTTGCCCTGCTCGACGGGGTTGGAGCCGCCGTCGGGGTCGTTGTCGTTGCCACCGGTGCCGCTGCCGTTACCGGGGTCGCTCGGGTCCTCGGTGGGCGTACCCGGGTCCGAGGGGTCCGTCGGGTCCTCGGTGGGCTCCGTCGGGTCCTCGGTCGGCTCCGTGGGCTCCTCGGTGGGCTCGGTCGGCTCCTCCGTGGGCTCGGTGGGCTCCTCGGTCGGCTCCGTGGGCTCCTCGGTGGGCTCCGTCGGAATCGCCGTGGGCTCGGTGGGCCCGTCGGTGGGCTCGTCGTCGTCCTCACCCAGACCGACGTCGACACCGATGCCGTTCTCGTCGGCGCTGGCGCTGGCGCCCACACCGCCGCCGAGGTCGACGCCGACATCAAGGGCCGAGGCGGCACCGGCGGCGGTCAGCGAAGCGCCGGCGGCGATCACCGCGCCGGCCGCTATTCGCGCTACGCGGATCCGCGTCTTCTTGGTCATCTGGCTGCTACCCCCAGTAGCTGAATCGTCAGTGAGGCAGCGCCCGGGACTGCGTTTCGTCAGGAGCGCTGAATCCGCCCCCACAGATCACACGCGCCCCAGAGATACGCATGCCGCTCGCTAGCCTTTCCAGTTTCCCCAGACACGTCAAGGTCGTTGCGCGTGCGATGTCTGAAATAGCAGCAGTTGACCGGCCTACGGAGATGTGACTGTGACGTAAAAGGCAACTGCCGCCTCATGGGCGGCAGTTGCCTTGTCGATAAAGCGGCGCTTACTTCTCCTGCTGCTTGCGCCAGCGAATTCCGGCTTCGAGGAAACCGTCGATCTCACCGTTGAACACGGACTCGGGGTTGCCCACTTCGAACTCCGTGCGCAGGTCCTTGACCATTTGGTACGGGTGCAGGACGTACGAACGCATCTGGTTGCCCCAGGAGTTGCCGCCGTCTCCCTTGAGGGCGTTCATCTTCGCCTGCTCCTCCTGGCGGCGGCGCTCGAGGAGCTTGGCCTGGAGGACGTTCATCGCGCTCGCCTTGTTCTGGATCTGCGAGCGCTCGTTCTGACAGGAGACGACGATGCCGGTCGGCAGGTGCGTCAGGCGGACCGCGGAGTCGGTCGTGTTCACGCCCTGGCCGCCGGGGCCCGATGAGCGGTACACGTCGATGCGGAGCTCGGACTCGTCGATCTCGATGTGGTCGGTCTTCTCGACGACCGGAAGGATCTCGACGCCCGCGAAGGAGGTCTGGCGGCGCCCCTGGTTGTCGAAGGGCGAGATACGGACGAGACGGTGCGTGCCCTGCTCGACCGAGAGCGTCCCGTAGGCGTACGGGACCTGGACGGCGAAGGTGGTCGACTTGATGCCGGCCTCTTCCGCGTACGACGTCTCGTAGAGCTCCGTCTTGTAGCCGTGGCGCTCGGCCCAGCGCAGGTACATGCGCTGGAGCTTCTCGGCGAAGTCGGAGGCGTCCACGCCGCCGGCCTCCGCGCGGATGGTGACGAGCGCCTCACGGGCGTCGTACTCACCGGAGAGGAGGGTGCGGACCTCGAGCTCGTCCAGCGCCTTCTTGACGGCCGTGAGCTCGGTCTCGGCCTCGGCGCGGGTGTCCGAGTCGTCCTCCTCCTCGGCCATCTCGAAGAGCACGCTGAGATCGTCGATACGCCCGCGCAGGGCCTCGGCCTTCCGCACCTCTGCCTGGAGGTGACTCAGCTTGCTGGTGATCTTCTGTGCCGCTTCCGGGTCGTCCCACAGGGACGGCGCGGCCGCCTGCTCCTCGAGCACGGCGATGTCTGCCCTCAGCTTGTCGAGGTCCAGGACGGCCTCGATCGACTCCATGGTCGAGGAGAGGGACTTGAGCTCTTCGGATACATCGACGACTGCCACGGGTCCAGCCTAACGGCTGAGCGCAAGGGGTCTTTCCCCACGGCTGCGGGGCCATGGTCACCGCCCGGCCCGCGGCGCCCCCACCGCTGGGGCAGGGGCCGGGTCGCAGGGTTATGGCGTCGTAGGGGAGGAGTTCTTTGTGTCCTGGGGGGTTGCGTCCGCGTCGTCACCGCTTGTGGCTGCCCAGGTGCCGATGCCTGCCGCCGCCACCAGAACCGCTCCCGCCACGCCGAGCGTGATCCTGCGGCGGCGGGCCGACGCGCGGTGGCGGGCCGAGCCGGGGCGGGCCGCTCCGGAAGCGCGGGGGGCGCGGG
>NZ_BAAAUG010000103.1:0-32452 GCF_039533825.1 Streptomyces rectiviolaceus | reverse complement strand
CGCCCGCCGCACCGCGCGTGCCCTGCGCGCCGAGCGCGGCGAGATCGCGGGCGCCCCCGAGGATCTGCCGGAAGACACCGGAGCCCCCAAGTCCTCGCTGCCCGCCCTCCGCGAGGCCTACCGCGCCGCGTCCCAGCTCTACGAAAAGGTCGGCGTCGGCGCGGACCTGCGCGCCGAACAGGCCCGCGCCGAGAGCGACGAGAGCGGCGCCCTCGCCGAACTCGACCGGCTCAGCAACAAGGTCCGCACGCGCGCCGCCCTGCTCCTTGAGGGGACGGACGGCTCCGACGGCCCGTCCCGGCAGGCCGCGTCCGCCCGCGCGGAGGCCCAGGTCCAGCTCATCGAGACCCGCGCCTCCGCCGCGAGCGAGCAGCTCGGCCGGCTCCGCGGCGAGGCCGAGCGGCTCGCCCCGCAGGACGGCGACGCACACACCGAGCTCCCCGAAGACCTCGTCCCCGCCGACGCCGAGCAGGCGCAGACCCTCCTGCGCACCGCCACGAGCGAACTGGCCGCCCACACCGAGGCGTTGAGCCAGGCCAAGGACGCGCACGCCACCCTCCTGCACGCCCACCGTGCCACCGAGGACGCCGCCGGAGGCTTCGACGAGACGGCGGCCCTCCTGCGCGACCTGCTGCGCGAACAGCACCAGGACACCGACGGCGCCGCGGCCGCCGAAGAGCCCGAGCCCTACCCCGGCACCCTCGAAGAGGCCCGCCAGTCCGCGGCCGAGACCCGGCGCTCCCTGCGCGGCTGCGCCGCCGACCTCTCCGCCGCCGAGGCAGCGGTCCGCGAGGCCGGCGACATCCTCGTACGGCACGCGAACTCCACGCGCTACGAGCAGGTGCGCACCCCGGCCCGCCAGCAGATCCGCGAACTGCCCGCGTCCGCGCTGCCGGAGCACGCCAAGAAGTGGGCCGACGCCTTCGCGCCCCGCCTGCGCGTGCTCACCGACGAGCTGGAGCAGCTGGAGCGCAACCGCGACAGCATCGTGGACCGCCTCCGCGGGCTCGTGGAGTCCTCGCTCGCCACGCTCCGCTCGGCCCAGCGCCTCTCGCAGTTGCCCGAGGGCCTGGGGGAGTGGTCGGGCCAGGAGTTCCTGCGCGTCCGCTTCGACGAGCCCGACCAGGCGACGCTGACCGAGCGCCTGGGCGAGGTCATCGACGAGGCCACGCGGGCCGCGGTCAAGAAGAACTCCGACATGCGACGGGACGGAATGACCCTGCTCCTGCGCGGAGTCCAGGCCGCCCTGGAGCCGCGCGGCATCGCCGTCGAGATCCTCAAGCCGGACGCGGTGCTGCGCGCCGAGCGGGTGCCCGTCGGCCAGATGGGAGACGTCTTCTCCGGCGGCCAGCTGCTCACCGCGGCCATCGCCCTGTACTGCACGATGGCCGCGCTTCGCAGCAACGACCGCGGCCGCGACAAGCACCGGCACGCCGGCACGCTCTTCCTCGACAACCCCATCGGCCGCGCCAACGCCACGTACCTCCTGGAGCTCCAGCGGGCTGTCTCGGACGCGCTCGGCGTGCAACTGCTGTACACCACCGGCCTGTTCGACACGACCGCGCTCGCGGAGTTCCCGCTGGTCATCCGGTTGCGGAACGACGCGGACCTGCGCGCGGGCCTGAAGTACATCAGCGTCGAGGAGCACCTCAGGCCGGGCCTGCCGCAGCAGGACCCGGCCGAGGAGACGGTGCACGGGGAGATCACGGCGACGCGCATGTACAAGCGCCCCGCGCCCACGGCCTAGCCCAACCGGCTGGTCAGCCAGTCATGGAACTGCCCGATGTGGTGCTCGGTCGGCACGAGCACCCCGCCCCGGCGATAGGCGCGTGACGCCATCGCGGGCTGGGTGCGCTCACAGGCCTCGAAGTCCTGCTCGTTGACCCGGTGGAAGAGCTCCACGGACTTGGCGAGGTCCACGCCGGACGCGACGACCTCGGGGGCGTACAGCCAGTCGCACTCGACGACCGTGCGGTCCTCGGCCAGCGGGAACATCCGGTGCAGGATCACGTGGTCGGGGACGAGGTTGATGAAGACGGTCGGCTTGATCGTGATCGCGTAGTAGCGGCGGTCCTGGTCCTCGGCGACTTCGGGCAGGCGCTCGAAGCCCGCGCTGCCGTCGACGGTGAAACCGGTGACCTCCTCGCCGAACGAGGCGCCGTGCCCGACGTAGTACTGGGCGGCGAACCCGTCGGCGAACTCCGGCAGGACATCGGTCAGTTCGGGGTGGATGGTCGCGCAGTGATAGCACTCCATGAAGTTCTCGACGATCAGCTTCCAATTGGCGCGCACGTCGTACGTGACGCGCTTGCCGAGGGCGAGCCGCTCTGTTCCGTAGTGGTCGATGGACGCCGCGTCGCCCAGACGCTCCACGGCGGCGCCGATGACGCTCTCCTCGAAGGAGGGCGGTTCGTCGGCCAGACACACCCAGGCATAGCCGAGCCACTCCCGCAGCGCGACCTTGACCAGGCCGTACTCGGTGCGGTCGACGTCGGGCATCTTCACCAGGTTCGGGGCGGCGATCAGTTTGCCGTCCAGGTCGTACGTCCATGCGTGGTACGGGCATTGGAGCGCGCGGCGCACCTCGCCCGACTCCTGTGTGCACAGCCTGGCGCCGCGGTGCCGGCAGATGTTGAGGAAGGCGCGCAGCTCTCCGGAGCGCGAGCGGGTGACAAGTACGCTCTCGCGACCGATCTGGACGGTGCGGAAGGCGCCGGGTTTGTCGAGGTCGGCGGCGCGCACCGCGCAGAACCAGAGCGATTCGAAGACGCGTTCCTGTTCCTGCCGGAAGATCTCCGGGTCGGTGTAGAAGTGGCCCGGCAGCGTGGTGATCAGGCTGGTGGCGGACGGGGCCGCGGGGGTCGTCGTCACGGTGGCTTACTCCTGAGGGGGCTCTCAGCGGCGGATGCGGGTCATCTTCGGGTCGAACAGCGGCTCTTCGGCGACCGTCGCGGAGACCTTCTCGCCGAAGTACTCGATGTGCACGCCCGCGCCCGTCTCGAGCGGCGGCAGCCACGCGTAGGCGACGCAACGGCCCAGCGTGTAGCCGTAGGAGGCGCTGGTGACGTACCCGGCAGGGACCCCGTCGACATACACAGGCTCCTTGCCGAGGACGACGGCGCCCGGATCGTCGAGCAGGAGAGCGGTGAGCCTGCGTGCGGGGGAACCGAGTTGTTCGAGCGCGGCACGGCCCATGAAGTCGCCCCGGTCCATGCGGACCGCGAAGCCGACCCCCGCTTCGTAGGGGCTGTGTTCGGCGGTCATGTCGTGGCCCCAGGCGCGGTACCCCTTCTCCAGGCGCAGGCTGTTGAATGCGGACCGCCCGGCCGCGATCACGCCGTGCCGCCGCCCCGCCTCCCAGAGCGTGTCCCAGAGCCTGAGCCCGGTGTCGGCGCTCGTGTAGAGCTCCCAGCCCAGCTCACCGACGTAACTCAGACGCATCGCCGTCACCGGGACCTGGCCGATGTAGGTCTCCTTGGCCTTGAAGTAACCGAACGCCTCGTGCGAGAAGTCGTCGCGGGTGAGCGGCTGGACGAGGTCGCGGGCCAGCGGGCCCCAGACGCCGATGCAGCAGGTGCCCGATGTGATGTCCCGCAGGTGCACGTCGTCGGGGGCGTGACGCAGGAGCCAGTCCAGATCCGCCGGGCTGTTGGCGCCGACCTGGAAGCGCTGCGGGGCGAGCCGGGCCACGGTGAGGTCGGAGCGGATGCCGCCCGCCTCGTCCAGGAGGAGGGTGTACGTCACCGCACCGGGCTTCTTGGCCAGGTTGTTGGAGGTCATGCGCTGCAGGAAGGCGAGCGCACCGGGTCCTGACACCTCCAGGCGGCGCAGGGGAGTCATGTCGTAGAGGGCGACCTTCTCGCGGGTCGCCTTCGCCTCCGCCGCCGCGATCGGCGACCAGTGGCGGGCCGACCAGGCGTCGCGTTCGGGGACCTCGACGCCCGCCAGAAGCGGGGCGTTCGCCTCGTACCAGTGCGGACGCTCCCAGCCGCCGCCCTCCAGGAAGACGGCGCCCAGCTCCTGCTGGCGGGCGTAGAAGGGGCTGACCCGCAGCGGCCGGGGCTGCTCCATGGGCTGCAGGGGGTGGAGGACGTCGTAGACCTCGACGAACTGCTGTGCGCCGCGGTCGGCGACGTACGCGGGAGAGCGCTGGGCGTCCTCGAAGCGGGTGAGGTCGCAGTCGTGCACGTCGATGGAGGGCCGCCCGTCGACCATCCACTCGGCGACCGCCTTGGCCACGCCCGCGGAGTGTGTCACCCACACCGCCTCGGCCAGCCAGAAGCCGCGCAGTGCACGGGACTCACCGAGGACCGGCATCCCGTCGGGGGTGAAGGAGAAGACGCCGTTGAAGCCCTCCGCGACGCCGGTGTCGCGCAGGGAGGGCAGCAGCCAGCCGCAGTCCTGCCAACTCGGCGCGAAATCCTCCTCGGTGAAGGGGTACGAGGACGGCATCTGAGCGCTGTCGTCGTACGCCGGGACCGTGAACGCGTCGATGGGCAGCGGACGGTGGGCGTACGAACCGATGCCGATCCGGTCGGTGTGCTCACGGAAGTACAGATCACGGTCCTGGAAGCGGAGGATCGGCTTGGAAGCCTCCGTACGCGGGTCGTTGACCCCCGCAAGCTCGGGGAGCGGCTCGGTCTTGGCGTACTGATGGGCGAGGGGGAGCAGGGGTATGTCGACACCGGCCATGCGCCCGATCACCGGACCCCAGAAGCCCGCCGCCGATACGACGTGGTCGGCGGGGAAGGTGCCCCGGTCGGTGACGACGGCGGTGACGCGGCCGTCCTCCTGCTCTATGCCGGTGACAGTGTGCCGGTCGAGGAATCGCGCGCCACGCGCGCGTGCCCGTTCGATCTGCGCGCGGCAGGCGAGCACGGCGCGGGCGAGCCCGTCGTCGGGGGTGTGCAGGCCGCCGAGGACCTTGCTCTCGTCGATGAGCGGCCACATCTCCTTGCACCGGGCGGGTCCGACAAGCTCCGCGCGGATGCCCCAGGAGGCGGCGTATCCGGCCTTGCGGTGCAGGTCGGACCAGCGCTCGGGCGTGGTGGCGAGTTCGAGACCGCCGACCGGGTTGAAGCAGGACAGGCCGTCCACTTCAAGGGCCCCGAACTTCTCCACCGTGTACGTGGCGAAGGCGGTCAGGGTCTTGGACGGGCCGGTCTGGAAGACAAGGCCGGGGGCGTGCGAGGTGGAGCCGCCGGGGGCGGGGAGCGGACCCTGTTCGAGGACAGTGACGTCGGTCCAGCCGCGGGCGGTCAGCTCGTCCGCGAGGGAGCACCCGACGATGCCGGCGCCGATGACGACGACGCGCGGCGTGGGGGAGGCGGCCTGGGGCGCGGAAGCACGGTCGCTCACAGGACCACCACCGAACGCAGCACCTCGCCGCGGTGCATCCTGCCGAACGCCTCCTCGACCTGGTCGAGCGTGATGGTCTCGGAGACGAATCCGCCGAGGTCGAGTCGGCGGGTGAGGTACTGGTCGACGAGTATCGGGAAGTCCCGGGTCGGCAGACAGTCGCCGTACCAGGAGGACTTGAGGGCGCCGCCGCGCGAGAACAGGTCGATCAGGGGCAGGTCGATCCTCATCTCGGGGTCGGGCACACCGACCTGGACGAGCACACCCGCGTGATCCCGCATGTAGAAGGCCTGTTTGTACGTCGACGGGGTGCCGACCGCGTCGATCGCGACGTCGACCCCGAACCCCCCGGTGAGTTCGCGGACCGCGTCGACCGGGTCGGTGCCGCGGGAGTTGACGGTGTGCGTGGCGCCGAACCGGGTCGCCCCGTCGAGCTTGGCCTCGTCGATGTCGACGGCGATGACCCGGCGCGCGCCCGCAAGCGAGGCCCCGGTGATCGCGGCGTTGCCGACACCGCCACAGCCGATGACGGCCACGGTGTCGCCGCGGCCCACCTGGCCGGTGTTCACGGCGGCGCCGTAACCGGCCATCACCCCGCAGCCGATGAGCCCGGCGGCCTCGGGGCGTGCCGCCGGGTCCACCTTCACCGCCTGCCCGGCGGCGACCAGGGTCTTCTCCGCGAAGGCGCCTATGCCGAGGGCCGGGCTCAACCGGGTGCCGTCCAGGAGGGTCATGGGCTGGGCGGCGTTGCGAGAGTCGAAGCAGTACCAGGGGCGGCCACGCAGGCAGGAGCGGCAGGCTCCGCAGGGGGCGCGCCAGGCGAGCACCACATAGTCGCCGGGGCTGAGGTCGGTGACGTCGGCGCCGACCGCCTCGATGGTGCCGGCGGCCTCATGGCCGAGCAGGAACGGGAAGTCGTCGTTGATCGCGCCTTCCCTGTAGTGCAGATCCGTGTGGCAGACCCCGCAGGCCTGCACGGAGACGAGTACCTCTCCCGGTCCGGGATCTGGCACGACGATCGTCTGCACCTCGACGGGTGCGCCCTTTTTCATGGCGACGACGGCACGGACCTCGTGTGGCACGGCCAGGCTCCTCTGCTGTTGCGCACTGCACGACGGGTTGCGCTATGAGAGACATAGTGGGAACGCCATCAAGAGGCCGTCAAGGGGTGGGAGTTAACCCTTGGCAAATCCGCAGGGCACAGCGAAACGCGATCGACACGCGACGAGGGCGGAGCCAGGAATCTCTGGCTCCGCCCTCGTGTCAGGCGTCTACTGGTGGCCCGTCAGAAGCCGTATCCCATCCGCCGCGACAGCTCCACGGCCGCGACGACCGTGCGCTTGGCGAGCTCGGTCAGACGGTCCTCGGTCAGGCGGTACACCGGCCCCGACGCGCTGAGCGCCCCGATCACCTTGCCGTCGTGCGCGCGCACCGGTGCGGCGACGGCGGCAAGGCCCACCTCGAGCTCCTCCACGGCGACGGCGAACCCCTGGTCGACGACGGCCTCCAGGTCGCCGCGCAGTGCCACCGTCCCGGTCACGGTGTGCTCGGTCAGGCGCGGCAGCGTCCGGGCGATCAGGCCCTCGCGCAGCGTCGTGGGCAGGTGGGCCAGGAGGATCTTGCCGCTGGAGGTGGCGTGCAGCGGGGTGCGCCTGCCCAGCCAGTTCTGCGCGGTCACCGACGCGGGGCCGCGGGCCTGCATGATGTTGACCGCGGCGTCGTCGTCCAGGATCGCGATGTTGACCGTCTCGCCGAGTTCGTCCGCGAGGTCGCGGCAGACCGGGCCGCCCTCCTGGGAGATGTCCAGACGCACTGCCGCCGCCCCCGCGAGGCGGAGTACGCCGGCCCCCAGGAAGTACTTCCCACGGTCCTTGGCCTGGTTGACCAGGCCACGGTTCTCTAGGACGCCGAGCAGCCGGAAGGCCGTCGACTTGTGCACCCCCAGCTCGTCGGCGATCTCGGTGACCCCTGCCTCGCCGAGCCGGGCGAGTATCTCCAGGACGCTGACCGCGCGGTCCACGGACTGGACGGATCCGGGTGCCGCCTTGGACTGCTTCTCGCGGGACTCGGGGCGCTCTTCGGGTCGGTCCTCGTGCGGCTCCCCGTTCTGATCAGGCTGTTTCCGCGTGCCGGTCATATCTCAACTCTCACCACCTCGCGGCCCGTTGAAGCCGCATCTTCGGGAAGCCCTTGACGTGGCGGGCATCCCGACCGGATTCTGTTGCGCATAGCGCTCCCTCGTGCGCCATGCGAAACATCATGTTACCGAAGGGTCCTGGACCGAGAAGGTGTCAGGACCGGGCCGAGAGAGATCAAGAGGGGGGCCCATGATTCCCGTCTGCCGCCTTGAAGACCTCCCCGCGGGCGAATCCGTCCGTGTCGACACCACACCTCCCATCGCGGTGTTCAACGCCGACGGCGAGATCTACGCCATCGACGACACCTGCAGTCATCAGGACGCCTCTCTCTCCGAGGGCTGGCTCGAAGGCTGTCTGGTCGAATGCCCGCTCCATGCCGCCTCATTCGATCTCCGTACGGGGCGCCCGACCTGCCTGCCCGCCCGCCGCGCCGTGCGCACCCACCAGGTGAGCGTCGACGACGGCACGATCCACGTCCACCTCGTGGCCGAGGAGGGTTCCGCCGCATGAGGACCATCACCGTGGTGGGCGCCTCGCTCGCCGGGCTCTACGCGGCGCGCGAGTTGCGCGCCCAGGGGTACGACGGCCGGCTCGTGGTCATCGGTGACGAGCCGCACTCACCGTACGACAGGCCGCCGCTGTCCAAGGATTTCCTCACCGGCAAGTCCGGTGAGGCCCAACTCGCCCTGTCCGACGACGAGGAGACCGACGAGCTCGCCGCCGAGTGGCTGCTCGGGGTGCGCGCCCGCGCCCTGGACCCGCGAGGCCGCACCGTGCTCCTCGAGGACGGCAGGACCGTCGCGAGCGATGGGGTGATCATCGCGACCGGGGCGTCCGCGCGGCGGCTGCCCGGGCCCGCCCTGGCGGGGGTGCACACCCTGCGCACCCTGGACGACGCCCGCGCCCTGCGCACGGAGCTGACCGCCGGGCCGCGACGGGTCGTCGTGATCGGCGGCGGATTCATCGGCTCCGAGACCGCGTCCTCGTGCGTGGCGCTCGGGCACGACGTGACGGTCGTCGAGGCAGCCCCGCTGCCGCTTCTCCCGCAACTGGGCGCGGACATGGCGTCCGTGTGCGCCGGTCTGCACGCGCGTGGGGGAGCGGAGCTTGTGACGGGCACCGGTGTCGCCGCGCTGCGCGGGGACGCGACCGTGCGCGCGGTGGAGCTCGCCGACGGCCGTCTGCTCCCGGCCGATGTGGTCGTCGTCGGCATCGGGGCCGCCCCCAACACCGGCTGGCTCGCGGGCTCGACGCTCGCCCTGGACGACGGGGTGCTCTGCGACGACGGCTGCGTGACCGGGCTTGCGCACGTGGTCGCCGTGGGCGATGTCGCCCGTGTGGGCGGCTCGCGTGCCGAGCACTGGACGAGCGCCACGGAGCAACCCCGTGTCGCCGTACGGAACTTGCTGGCCGGCCGTACCGCCGAGACCGTGCGCCCGCTGCCGTACTTCTGGTCCGACCAGTACGGCTCCCGCATCCAGTTCGCGGGGCGGCGGCGGGCCGACGACACCGTGCGCCTCCTCGAAGGCTCACCGGAGGAGGGGAGTTTCCTCGCCGCGTACGAGCGGGAGGGGCACACCACGGCGGTCCTCGCGGTGGACCGGCCGCGCCCGTTCATGAAGATGCGCCGCGGGATGCTGGCGGCGGTGCCCGTCGCGGCCTGACCCCCGGGAGTGCTCGTGCGAGTGCCCTCAAGGGGTATGGGGGCAGGAGCACTGAAGCGCTGAGGGCGCTGGTGCTGAGGGCGCCAGGGGCTGCGGCTCCTGGGGGCTTAGGGCGCTAGGAGTACGACAGCTGCCCCGCCCCGCCACGCCGCCGTATGCGTTCCTCGCTCCGTGCCGCCGTCCGGGCCTGCCGACGGGCGCGACGCCGCTCGCGCCGCAGCTGACGCGCCGTGCTGCTCGGCACCGACACCACGCCATGCCGCTGGTTCCACACCTGGCGGGTCACCCACACGTCCAGGACGCCCCAGGTGGCGACCACGGTGCTGGCCACGCTGCTGAGCACCATCGGGAAGGACAGCCAGGATCCGGCCAGCGCGCACAGGAATGCCGTCATGGCCTGTATCAGGGTCAGCGCCACGATGATCACGGCTCGTACCGCTGCCGTGCGCACCGGATCGGGCAGGCGCCGTCTGCGCGCCGGCTCCTCGACCCACAACTCCCTGCGCTCGTCGCCGGACCGAGGCCTGGATGTCTCGTACTCATCCTGGCTCGTCCTCTGGCGCTCTGCCGTGCCCATCAACTCGTCACTCCCCCGGTGCCCCACGGGCCGTTCGATGAGATGTCGGCGGACCCGACTCCCCAGTGGCTGCCCGGTATACGCGGCTTTATGTCACCTGGGTACGGCATGCGGTCCTCTGGTGCCCGCTGTCCCCAACTCCCGTACTGAAGGACGAATGAGAGGCCGGGAAGATTCCCGCGAGGTTCGGAAAAGCGAAGAGATCCGGCCAACTGGGGTGATGGGCAAGGGGGACTGTGCCGAGTGGCATGTGCCACACGCGGGATGCAATCTCCCGAATTGGAGGGACAACTGGGGACGGCCCTTTTGCGTCACGGCTGAAATCCGTCCGGACGTGCCTTCGAGTTGCTCCTGGGTCAGTAGTAGGCTCACGCCGTTTGTTGACGCACATGTGTGCCCCTGGCCATAGCGCGGCCGCAGGGGGCCGATCTGGGGGAGGCCATGCGCTTTCGCGGGAAGTCCATCCGCCGGAAGATCGTGGCATTGCTGCTGGTGCCGCTCATTTCCCTGACCGCGATGTGGGGTTTCGCCACTTACCTCACCGGTCAGTCGGCCAAGGACCTCATCGACGTCTCCAACGTCGTCGACAAGATCGGCTACCCGATCGAGGACACGGCCCGGGTCGTCCAGCAGGAACGCCGCCAGACCCTCGTCTATCTCGCCGACCCTCGCGCCTCCGACGCGCTCGCCGCACTGCGCCGCAGCCGCACGGCCACCGATGACGTGATCGCCAAGGTCGTGGACAACGCGGCCCACCCGGACGTGCGGGACGAGGTCACCGGAGAGTCGGCGGACCGGCTCGCCTCCCTCCTCGACTCCTTCGACGGCATCGAGTCGCTGCGCCGCACGGTCGAGGAAGGCACGATCACCCGCGCCGGCGCGCTGAAGATGTACACGAAGCTGATCGACCCCTGCTACGGCTTCCTGATGACGCTGCACGGTCTCGACGACGTGGAGATGGATCAGCAGGGCCGTGCGCTCGTCGGTGTGACCCGGGCGCGTGAACTGCTCTCCCGCGAGGACGCGTTGCTCGGCTCCGCGCTGGTCGCGCGCAGGCTCACCAAGGCCGAGATCCGGGAGATCTCCGATCTCAGGGCCCAGCGCACGCTGCTGTACGAGGTCAACCTCGCGCAGCTGCCCGAGGACGAGCGAGCCGGCTACGAGCGCTACTGGAACGGCGCCGAGACGACACAGCTGCGGGCCGCCGAGAAGGCCGTTATCGAATCCTCGCCCGGCACCCCGCGCGCCGTCACGTCGGCGCGCTGGGACGCCGCTTCGGGCAAGGCGCTCAAGGATCTCGCCGAGCGCGACAAGGCGGCGGGCGACCGCTTCCAGGACCGCGTCGAGCCCGTGGCCGTCGGCGTCATCGTGCGGGTCGCCGTGGCGGGCGTGTTCGGTCTGCTCGCGCTGCTGTTCTCGGTCTTCATGTCCGTACGCATCGGCAGCAGCCTCATCCGTGACCTGCGCCGACTGCGCCTGGAGGCGCACGAGTCCTCGGGTGTCCGGCTGCCCGGCGTGCTGCGCCGCCTGGCGGCGGGCGAACAGGTCGACGTGGAGACCGAGGCGCCGCGTCTGACGTACGAGAAGGACGAGATCGGTCAGGTCGGCCAGGCCCTCAACACGCTGCAGCGTGCCGCGGTCGAGGCGACCGTCAAACAGGCCGACCTGCGCCGCGGCGTCTCCGAGGTGTTCGTCAACCTCGCCCGCCGCAGCCAGGTGCTCCTGCACAAGCAGCTCACCCTGCTCGACACGATGGAGCGCAGGACCGAGGACACCGACGAACTCGCCGACCTCTTCCGCCTCGATCACCTCACCACGCGCATGCGGCGGCACGCCGAGGGCCTCGTGATCCTCTCCGGCGCCGCCCCGTCCCGGCAGTGGCGCAAGCCCGTCCAGCTCATGGACGTCGTCCGCGCGGCCGTCGCCGAGGTCGAGGACTACGAACGCATCGAGGTGCGCCGCCTGCCGCGCATCGCCGTCACCGGGCCCGCGGTCGCCGACCTCACCCACCTGATGGCCGAACTCCTGGAGAACGCCACGGTGTTCTCGCCCCCGCACACCGCTGTGCAGGTCCTCGGAGAGCACGTCGCCAACGGCTTCACCCTGGAGATCCACGACCGGGGCCTCGGCATGGCGGCCGACGCGCTCCTTGACGCCAACCTCCGCCTCGCGGAGACACCGGAGTTCGAACTCTCCGACACCGACCGCCTCGGCCTCTTCGTGGTGAGCCGACTCGCCCAGCGCCAGCGCGTACGCGTCTCCTTGCAGCCCTCTCCGTACGGCGGGACCACCGCCGTCGTGTTCATCCCGGAGACGCTGCTGACGGACGACGTACCGGACACGAACGGCATCGGGTTCCGTCTCGACCGGCCGCAGCCCAAGGAGGCCGTGGGCCGCGACGCCGCGGGCGACAAGCAGGCCGCGCTCGGCCAGGTGCCCGTGCAGCTGCCGGGCCTTCCCGCGTCCGTCCTCGACGGTCCCGTCGAGCTCGAGGCGCCGGTCGGCATGGCGGGCCTGGACCCCTTCCCCGGCGCGCTCGGTGACCTCGGCGACGATGACAGCGAGCGCGGCGGCCTGTTCCGCCCGCGCCGCCGCATGGCCGGGGTCCAGGGGGACGAACAGCACCAGCAGGCCCGCGACGAGCGGGAGACGGGCGAGCGCGAGCCCACCCGCCCCGACGCCCTGCCCTCACGCGGCAGCGGCAGCAGCGGCAGTGGCAATGGCCGAGGCAGAGGCAACGACAACGGCTTCGGCGACACCGATGACGACGCGGCACCCGGAGACCCCGTCCAGCTGCCCCGCCGCAGGACTCCGAAGCTGGTCTCGTCGCACGGCCGCCCCGTGACGCACAACAGGCCCCGGGGCGGGGCAGAGGACGACGACGCGGCACCGGAGCGCCCCGACCGCTCTCAGGCCCCTGTGGGGCGCCCTCAGGGCGGCGCGGTGGACCGGGACCGCGGCAGCCGTCCCGCTGCCGAGCCCATCGACCTGCCGCGCCGTCCCGAGCCGCAGTCCGCCTGGCCCGACCTCTCCCCGCCGCACCGCGACGTCACCGCGCCCGACGCCCCGCCGGACCTCCCGCGGCGCAGTCGGCGTACGGAGCCCCCGCGTACGGAGTCCCCACGTACGGAAACGCCGCGTACGGAGACCCCGCGTACGGAGACCGAGACCCGCGCCGGCCAGGCGCCGGCGCCCACCACCGCCCCCGGCGGACTGCCCCGGCGTGTCCGCCAGGCCAATCTCGCCCCACAGTTGAAGGACGGGCCGGACCAACGCACGGAACGCGACTCGGCCCCGGCCACGACCAGGCCGGAAGAGCGCGACGCCGACGAGGTACGCAGCCGGATGGCTTCGCTCCAGCGTGGCTGGCGGCGTGGCCGTGAAGAGAACGCCGCGGGCGAAGACGCCTCCGACGGCACAGCACCAGGAACGACATCTGAGGGGGACGGTCGATGACCGCACCGAAGGCCGACGCACGTACCGCCGCATCCGGGGTATCGGGAGAGCTGAACTGGCTCCTCGACGACCTGGTGCAGCGGGTCGCCAGCATCCGCAAGGCGCTCGTGCTCTCCGGCGACGGCCTGCCCACCGGCGTATCGAAGGATCTGACCAGAGAGGACAGCGAGCACCTCGCGGCTGTCGCCTCCGGCTTCCACAGCCTCGCCAAGGGCGTGGGACGCCACTTCGAGGCGGGCAGGGTCCGCCAGACCGTGGTCGAGCTCGACGACGCCTTCCTGTTCGTCACGGCCGCGGGCGACGGCAGCTGTCTCGCCGTCCTCTCGGACGCGGACTCCGACGTCGGTCTGGTCGCGTACGAAATGACGCTGCTGGTCAAGAGGGTGGGTGTGCATCTTGGTACGGCGCCGCGCACCGATCTGACCACGGGAGGGTAGCGGGAGGGTATGAGCGAAGACGGGACAGGGACACAGGGGACGCCTCGCTGGTTCGACGACGACGCCGGGCCCGTGGTGCGGCCGTACGCCATGACGCGCGGCCGCACCACCAGCCCGGCACAGCACCGACTCGATCTGATCGCGGTCGTCATCGCGGAGGCCCGCGCCGGCGACCCGGAGGCGGACCGCACGCTGTCCCCGGAGCACGTGGACATCGTCGGGCTCTGCCGTGACAGCCCCCAGTCGGTCGCCGAACTGGCGGCCGAACTGGACCTTCCCATCGGCGTGATCCGCGTCCTCATCGGCGATCTCGTCGACGACGAACTGGTGCACGTGACACGTCCCGTACCGCCTGCGGAACTGCCGGACGAGAGTATTCTGCGCGACGTGATCAACGGCCTCCGGGCGCTCTGAACAGCGCGGAAGCGGGGAATGAGACGTGACTGGCTGGCAATTCTGGGTCGACAGGGGCGGCACGTTCACGGACATCGTCGCGCGGCGCCCCGACGGGCGTCTGCTCACGCACAAACTCCTGTCGGACAACCCGTCCCGCTATGCCGACGCGGCCGTCGCGGGCATCCGTGAACTCCTGGGCGCCGCCCCCGGCGTCCCCGACGACACGGCGGACGTCCCCATCGACGCCGTCCGCATGGGCACCACGGTGGCCACCAACGCCCTCCTGGAGCGCAAGGGCGAGCCCACCGCCCTGGTGATCACCGGCGGCTTCGGCGACGCCCTGCGCATCGCCTACCAGAACCGCCCGCACATCTTCGCCCGCGAGATCGTCCTCCCGGAGCTGCTGTACGACCGGGTCATCGAGGCCGACGAACGGGTCACCGCCGAGGGCGAGGTCCTGCGGTCACCCGACCTGGAGCAGCTCGCCGAGCCGCTGCGCCAGGCCTACGAAGACGGCATCCGGGCCGTGGCCGTGGTGTGTATGCACAGCCATCTGTACCCCGCCCACGAGCGGGCGATCGCCGAGCTTGCCGTCCGCACCGGCTTTCCCCAGGTCTCACTCTCCAGCGAGGTCAGCCCGCTGATGAAGCTGGTCCCGCGCGGTGACACGGCGGTCGTCGACGCGTACCTGTCGCCCGTCCTGCACCGCTACGTCCAGCACGTCGCCGACGAACTCAGCGGCGTGCGCCTGATGTTCATGCAGTCGAACGGCGGCCTCACCGAAGCGGGCCAGTTCCGCGGCAAGGACGCGATCCTCTCCGGGCCCGCCGGCGGCATCGTCGGCATGGCCCGCATGTCGCACCGCGCGGGCTTCGACCGCGTCATCGGCTTCGACATGGGCGGCACGTCCACGGACGTGTCGCACTACGCGGGCGAGTACGAGCGGGTCTTCACCACGCAGATCGCGGGCGTACGGCTGCGCGCGCCGATGCTGGACATCCACACCGTCGCGGCGGGCGGCGGCTCCGTGCTGCACTTCGACGGCAGTCGCTACCGCGTGGGCCCCGACTCGGCGGGCGCCGCTCCGGGCCCGGCGAGCTACCGGGGCGGCGGACCGCTCACGGTGACCGACGCCAACGTCGCCCTCGGGCGCGTCCAACCCGCCCATTTCCCCCGGGTGTTCGGGCCGGACGGCGATCAGCCGCTCGACGAGACGCTCGTGCGCGACCGCTTCGCCGCGCTGGCCCGCGACATCAGCGAGCGCACCGGCGACGACCGCACTCCGGAGCAGGTCGCCGAGGGTTATCTGCAGATCGCCGTCGCCAACATCGCGGCCGCCGTCAAGCGCATCTCGGTCCAGAAGGGCCACGACGTCACCCGTTACGCCCTCACGACGTTCGGTGGCGCGGGCGGCCAGCACGCCTGCATGGTGGCCGACTCGCTGGGCATCCGCACCGTCCTCGTACCGCCGATGGCAGGGGTGCTCTCCGCGCTCGGCATCGGCCTCGCCGACACCACCGCGATGCGCGAGCAGTCCGTGGAGGTCCGCCTCGAACCTTCCGCGATGCCCCGCGTCCTGAAGACCGCCGACGATCTGGAGGAAGCGGCCCGCGCCGAACTCCTCGCCGAGGACGTGCCCGAGGACCGCATCCGCGTCACCCGCCGCGCCCAGCTGCGCTACGACGGCACCGACACCACGCTCACCGTGGAACTCACGGAGCCGGACAGCATGATCCGCGTCTTCGAAGAGCGCCATCGCACCACCTACTCCTTCACCCTGGACCGCCCCGTCGTCGTCGAGGCACTCTCCGTGGAGGCCACCGGTCTGACCGAACAGCCCGATCTCTCCGTCCTCGCCGGTGAGACACACCGAGGCGATCCGGAGACCGTCAGCCTGCACACGGGCGGCACCTGGCGCGACGTGCTCCTGCACCGCCGCGAGGAGCTGCCGCCCGGCGAGACCGTCGACGGCCCCGCGATCATCACCGAGGCCAGCTCCACGACGGTCGTGGACGACGGCTGGCAGGCGGCCACGACACGCGAGGGACACCTGGTCATGGAACGCGTGGCGGTGCCCGAGGGTTCCGCCGCGAGCACCGAGGCCGACCCCGTCCTCCTCGAAGTCTTCAACAACCTCTTCATGTCGATCGCCGAACAGATGGGCGCCCGCCTGGAGTCCACGGCCCAGTCGGTCAACATCAAGGAGCGGCTCGACTTCTCCTGCGCGCTCTTCGACCCGGACGGCAACCTGGTCGCCAACGCGCCGCACATCCCGGTGCACTTGGGCTCGATGGGCACCAGCGTGAAGGAGGTGATCCAGCGCCGCGGCAGCAGCATGCGCCCCGGGGACACCTACGCGGTCAACGACCCGTACCACGGCGGAACCCACCTCCCGGACGTCACCGTCATCACGCCGGTCTTCGACATCCCGGGGGAGCGGGAGGACACCCCGGGGGAGCGGGTCCTCTTCTACGTGGCGTCGCGCGGGCACCACGCGGAGATCGGCGGCATCGCCCCCGGCTCCATGCCGGCGAACAGCCGCACCATCGAGGAGGAAGGCATCCTCTTCGACAACTGGCTCCTCGTGGAGGGCGGTCGCTTCCGCGAGGCCGAGACCCTGAGCCTCCTCACCGACGCCCCGTACCCCTCCCGGAACCCGGCAACCAACCTCGCCGACCTGCGCGCCCAGATCGCCGCCAACCAGAAGGGCGTCGATGAAGTCGGCCGCATGATCGAGAACTTCGGGCTCGATGTGGTCCAGGCGTACATGAGGCACGTGCAGGACAACGCCGAAGAAGCGGTACGCCGTGTCATCGACGCCCTGGAAGAGGGCGAGTTCGCATATCCAACCGACTCCGGAGCCGTCATCCGGGTCCGTGTCTCCGTGGACCGCCAAGCCCGCTCGGCGACCATCGACTTCACCGGTACGTCGCCCCAGCTCGCCACGAACTTCAACGCGCCCTTCGCGGTGGTCAACGCCGCGGTCCTGTACGTCTTCCGCACCCTCGTGGCCGAGGACATCCCGCTCAACGACGGCTGTCTGCGCCCGCTGCGCATCATCGTGCCGCCGGGCTCCCTGCTCGCGCCCGAGCCGCCCGCGGCCGTCGTCGCCGGGAACGTCGAGACCTCACAGGCGATCACCGGCGCCCTCTACGGCGCCCTGGGCGTCCAGGCCGAGGGCTCGGGGACGATGAACAACGTCACCTTCGGGAACGACCGCCACCAGTACTACGAGACGGTGGCCTCGGGATCCGGAGCGGGCGACGGCTTCGACGGGGCGTCCGTCGTCCAGACCCATATGACCAACTCCCGGCTCACCGACCCCGAAGTGCTCGAATGGCGTCTGCCCGTGCTCCTGGAGGAGTTCGCGGTGCGCCGGGGCAGCGGCGGCACCGGGACGTGGCGCGGCGGGGACGGTGCGGTGCGCCGCATCCGCTTCCGTGAGCCGATGACGGTGTCCACGCTCTCGCAGCACCGCAGGGTGGCGCCGTACGGCATGGCGGGCGGCAGCCCCGGAGCGCTCGGCACAGGGCGCGTGGAGCGCGCCGACGGCAGTGTCCAGGAGCTGGCGGGCAGCGACTTCGCGGACGCGCGCCCCGGCGACGTACTCGTGATCGAAACCCCAGGCGGCGGCGGATACGGTCCGGCCCCGCGCGACACCACTGATGCAGGAGAAGCGAGCGATGATCTTCAAGCGTTCTGAGCGCGGCAAGGCCCCCGTCGAGCCGGTGACGCTGAAGATCCTGGTGGCGGGCGGCTTCGGCGTGGGCAAGACGACCCTCGTCGGCGCCGTCAGCGAGATCAAACCGCTGCGCACCGAGGAGTTGCTCAGCGAGGCCGGCCGCCCCGTCGACGACACCAGCGGCGTCTCGGGCAAGCACACCACCACCGTGGCCATGGACTTCGGCCGGATCACGCTCCGCGAGGACCTGGTCCTGTACGTCTTCGGCACCCCGGGCCAGGACCGCTTCTGGTTCCTCTGGGACGAGCTGGCCACCGGAGCGCTCGGCGCCGTGGTCCTCGCGGACACCCGCCGCCTCGAGGACTGCTTCGCGGCCGTCGACTACTTCGAGCGCCGCTCCATACCCTTCGTCGTCGGCGTCAACTGCTTCGAGGGCGCGTCCCGTTACCCCGCCGACGCCGTGCGCCAAGCGCTCGACCTCGACCCCGCCGTCCCCGTGGTGATGTGCGACGCGCGCGAGCGGCAGTCCGTCAAGGAAGTGCTCATCGGAGTGGTCCAGCACGCGATGGCGGCCGCCGCGGCGGCCAGGGAGCCCGCGACCACGTGAGCGCGTGAACACCTGACGGGCCACGGCCCGTACCCCCGCCGACCGGGGTACGGACCGTGGTCATCCTCGGCTCGGCTCTCGGTTCAGCTCGCGCCGTCCTCGTGCCAGCCGAAGCTACGCTCCACCGCCTTGTGCCAGTTGTGGTACTCGCGCTCGCGCACCTCCGCGTCCATCACCGGCGTCCACTCGACGTCCTGCTGCCAGTGCGCCTTCAGCTCGTCGAGGTCGTTCCACACGCCGGTCGCGAGTCCGGCGGCGTACGCGGCGCCCAGACACGTCGTCTCGGAGACCTTCGGCCGGATCACCGGTACCCCCAGGACGTCCGCCTGGTGCTGCATCAGCAGATTGTTCTTGGTCATGCCGCCGTCCACCTTCAGGGTCCTGAGCTGCACCCCGGAGTCCTGATACATGGCGTCGACGACCTCACGGGTCTGCCAGCTGGTCGCCTCCAGGACGGCGCGCGCCAGATGCGCCTTGGTCACGTACCGGGTGAGTCCGGTGACGACGCCGCGCGCGTCGGAGCGCCAGTAGGGCGCGAAGAGACCGGAGAACGCGGGCACGATGTACGCGCCGCCGTTGTCCTCCACGCTCGCGGCCAGGGTCTCGATCTCGTCGGCACTGCGGATGATGCCGAGCTGGTCACGGAACCACTGCACAAGGGCGCCGGTGATCGCGATGGCCCCTTCGAGGCAGTAGACGGGCGCATCGGAGCCGATCTTGTAACCCATGGTGGTGAGCAGCCCGTGCTTCGAGGGAACGGGCCGGTTACCGGTGTTGAGCAACAAGAAGCTGCCGGTTCCGTACGTGTTCTTGGCCGTCCCCGTGTCGTAGCAGGCCTGCCCGAAGATGGCCGCCTGCTGGTCGCCGAGGGCGGAGGCGACCGGCACACCGGAGAGCTGTCCGACCGCGGTGCCGTAGACCTCGGCCGACGACCTGATCTCCGGGAGGATCGCCTCGGGGACGTTCATCGCGGCCAGGATCGACTGGTCCCACTGGAGGGTGGCCAGGTTCATCAGCATGGTGCGCCCGGCGTTGGTGACGTCCGTGACGTGCACGCCGCCCTCCGTGCCGCCTGTGAGGTTCCAGATCAGCCAGGAGTCGATGGTGCCGAAGGCGATCTCGCCGCGCTCGGCGCGGGCCCTGAGGCCGGGCACGTTGTCGAGCAGCCAGGCGGCCTTGGGTCCGGAGAAGTAGCTCGCGAGGGGCAGTCCGGTCTGCTCCCGGAACCTGTCCTGGCCGTCCGCGCCGCCCAGTTCATTGCAGAGCGCCGACGTCCGGGTGTCCTGCCAGACGATCGCGTTGTGCACGGGCTTGCCCGTGGCGCGGTCCCACAGGACCGTCGTCTCGCGCTGGTTGGTGATGCCGAGCGCGCTGAGCTGGTCGGCACGGAGCCCGGCCTTGGCGATCGCTCCCGCGACCACGGCCTGCACCTTGGACCAGATCTCGGTGGCGTCGTGCTCCACCCACCCGGGCTTGGGGAAGATCTGGCGGTGTTCGCGCTGGTCGACGGCGACGATCTCGCCGGCATGGTTGAAGATGATGCAGCGGCTGGAGGTGGTGCCCTGGTCGATGGCGGCGACGAACTTCTCGGAGTTGTCCGGCATGGCTACCCCTTGAGTCAGAAGGCTACGTTGTAGATGAGGCCTGCGAGCGCTCCGCCGATCAGCGGCCCGGCCACCGGGATCCAGGCGTAACTCCAGTCGGACGTGCCCTTGTTCGGGATCGGCAGGAACGTGTGCACGATGCGCGGGCCCAGGTCGCGGGCCGGGTTGATGGCATAGCCGGTGGGCCCGCCGAGCGAGAGGCCGATGCCGACGACCAGGAACGCCACGATCAGTGTCTGCGTACCGGACTCGCCGAGTCCCTTGGTGAGCCCGAAGGCGAGGATGGGCAGCACAAGGGCGACGGTCGCGATGACCTCGGTGACGAGGTTGGCGACCGGGTTACGGATCTCCGGGATGGTCGAGAAGATGCCGAGCGTCGGCGTCGGTTCGTGCGCGCTCGTCACCTTGTCCTTGACGCTCCGGGCGACGTTGGCGTTGAACTGCGCGTAATACACGAGGTACGCGAGGACGGCGCCGAGCATCGCGCCGACCATCTGCCCGAGCAGATAGATCCAGACCTTGCCCCACTCTTCGGTGTCGATCGCGATGCCGAGCGTGACGGCGGGGTTGAGATGACCACCGGAGAGGGGGCCCGCTGTGTAAGCGCCGGCGAGCACGCCGAAGCCCCATCCGAAGGCGATGACGACCCATCCGGAGGCTTTCGCCTTCGAATGGTTCAAGGTGACGGCGGCGCACACGCCGGCGCCGAAGAGAATCAGGATCGCGGTGCCGATGATCTCACCGACGAAGATGTCCCCATTCGAGTACATGGCGGCTCCTAGGGCCTCGCCCGGGGCGGTGAGCCCCGGTACTCCGTGCTGGGTGCGTTCCCACGACTACTGCCTGGCCGTGCCCGGTGACTTCAGCCGAAGGCAGGGGTGTCCCGCGCCCCGCCCGGCTTCCATGGCGAGCGTGCCGTCGCAGTCGAATCGCCCAGAGGGGGATGACCCGCTGAACAGGCCCTTCGTGCTGACCCTTCGCGCGTACAGGGGCCCTGAGTGGCGCGGAGCCGAAGTGCGGCGATGCCGACTGACACCGGAAGTGTTCACCGGTGGTGATGGAGCGTCAAGGTCGCGGACGGCAACGGTTAACCGGCGTGTGCCCTTCCTCTGCGACGCGCCCGGGGTCTTCCCCCGTGACGGGCCGCAGAGGCCTGGTGACAGCGCTCAGCGCACCGCGACGACCGAGGAGCCGTGTCCGAAGAGACCTTGATTCGCGGTGATGCCGGCGCGCGCCCCCGCGACCTGCCGCGCCCCCGCGGTCCCCCTCAACTGCCATGTCAGCTCGCACACTTGGGCGATGGCCTGAGCCGGAACGGCCTCTCCGAAGGAGGCGAGTCCGCCACTGGGGTTGACGGGTATGCGCCCGCCCGGAGCGGTCGCCCCCTCACGCAGCAGCTTGGCCCCCTCTCCCTCGCCGCAGAGCCCCAGGTCCTCGTACCACTGCAGTTCGAGCGCGGTCGAGAGGTCGTATACCTCCGCCAAGGAGAGCTCGTCGGGCCCGATGCCCGCTTCCTCGTACGCGGCGTGCGCGATGGAGGCACGGAAGGTCCCGTCGGCAGGTGCCACGGAGGCCGCGGAGTCCGTCGCGATGTCCGGCAGGTCAAGGACGGTGGTCGGATACGTCGGCGTCACCGTGGAGACCGCGCGGATCCGCACCGGGTCCGCCGCGCCGTGCCGCCGCGCGAACTCCATGCTGGAGAGCACGAGCGCCGCCGCCCCGTCGGAGGTCGCGCAGATGTCGAGCAGCCGCAAGGGGTCGGCGACGACGGCCGATGCGGCCACTTCATCGGCGGTGACGGTCTTTCGGTAGCGCGCGTTCGGATTGAGCGCGCCCGCCGCCGCGTTCTTCACCTTGACCTGGGCGAAGTCCTCCAGGGTGTCGCCGTGCACCGCCATCCTGCGGCGTGCGTACAGGCCGAAGTACGTGGGGTTGGTCGCGCCGAGGACCCGGAACCGCAGCCAGTCCGGGTCGTCGTGCCGGTCCCCTCCCGCGGGGCGGAAGAACCCCTTGGGCGCGGCGTCGGCCCCGACCACCAGGACGACATCGGCGAGGCCCGCGAGGATCTGCGTACGCGCCGTGTTGATCGCCTGCGCCCCGGACGCGCACGCCGCGTACACGCTCGTGACCCGCGCGCCCTGCCAGCCGAGGGCCTTGGCGAACGTCGCCCCGGCCACGTACCCCGGATAGCCGCCGCGCACCGTGTCCGCGCCGACGATCGAGCCCACGTCGCGCCAGTCCACCCCGGCGTCGGCGAGCGCCGCGCGGGCCGCCGCCGTGCCGTACTCGATGAAGCTCCGGCCCCACTTGCCCCACGGGTGCATGCCCGCGCCGAGTACCGCCACCTCGCTGCTCATGCGCCCACCCCCACCGGCCGCCAGTGCCACGTCGTCCAGGTTGTCCCTGAGCCCCCGCCGCCGTCCTCGTAGCCCTCGCCGTCGTCGCCCCCCGCGCCGCGCCCGTCGAGCACGCCGGGGACGACCTCCACCTCCATGCCGACCTCCAGGTCGGCGACGGTGACCCCCGGAACCGACTGGCCGAGCACCACCATGCGCTCCGCTTCCAGCTCCACAGCGATCAACGCGTAGGGCTGCCACGGAAGTTCCGGATCGGACACATAGGGCGCGGGCGGCCGGTAGCGGCTGTCCGTGTACGACCAGATGCGGCCGCGCGGGGAGAGCGGCACCTCTTCGAGGTCTCCGCCCGAGCAGCCGGGGTTGCGGCAGAAGCCGTCCTCGCGGGGGAAGAAGACACTGGCGCAGGCCGAGCAGCGTGTGCCCAGAAGGCGGAAGTTCTCTCCCTCCCCGGCGAACCAGTCGGCCACCACCGGAGTACGCGTACGCGACAAGGCTCCTCCACGACACTGGATCTGACGGAACGTCAGAAGTGTGCCACGGGCAACCGGATCGCGTCAGTAGCGCGGCACCGGCTACTTCCCGTTCAGTGAGCGGCGTGCCACGGGGAAGTCGAAGTAGGTGTCCGGGAAGACCTCGGGCTTGTACGTGAAGTGCCACCACTCCTCAGGGAGGTTCACAAAGCCGACCTTCGCCAGAGCGCCCCGCAGCAGATCGCGGTTGGCGCGCTGCTCGCCGGTGATCCGGGGGTCGTCCGTGTGGGAGAGGGTGTCGAAACAGTCGAACCCTGTCCCCATGTCCACGGAGTTGTCGGGGAACCGCTCGTCCTTGGGTCCGTAGCAGGGCGTGAGCGCCTCTCCGGGGACGTACGGGCGCGTCGGCAGGGCGGGCAGCTTCACGACCGTCAGATCGAGCGTCGAGCCGCGACTGTGCCCGGACTTCGCCGCGATGTAACCGTCCTCGAACAACCGCGACTTGTCGACATGGGGATAGAACTCCGCCTTCATGCGTACGTCGCCGAGATCCTCGGCCCAGCGCACGAACTGGTCCACCGCCCGCTGCGGGCGGTAACAGTCGTACACCTTCAGGGAGTAGCCCTTGCGCAGCAGCGTGCGCTGGGCTTTGTGCAGCGCCTTCGCCGCGGGCTCCGTGAGGATGCACATCGGCTTCTTGTAGCCGTCGATGGCCTCACCCACGAAGTTGTGCGGCGTGATGTAGCGCATCTCCTGGATGATCGTCGGGTCGACGTCGCGCAACGCCACGAACTCATCGGGGGCCTTGGGTTCGGGCTTGGCGTGGGCGGGCGCGGGGGCGGCGGCCACGGCGACGAGAGCGGTGGCGGCGACGGCGAGATTCCGCAGGGCGGGGACAAGTCCTGTCATGAACCCTGCATTTATCAGGATCCAGCCCCGGAGGGAAAGACCGTCACCGCAGCGATCGGATACAGTCCGCGGCGTGTCCCCATCCCAGCACCGCGCCGACCCCTCCCCGGGCTCCCACTGTTCGAGCTGCGGAACTTCATACGGGGAACACGTTTCCGCCTGGCCACGCACCTGCGCCTCCTGCGGCACGGTCGCCTACCGCAATCCGCTGCCCGTAGCGGTGGCGCTGCAGCCCGTGTACGACACCAAGGGCACCGCCCTTGTCGTCGTGACCCGGACCATCGCTCCCGCGCACGGGGGAGTGGCCCTGCCCGGCGGGTTCATCGACGACCGGGAGGACTGGCGGGACGCCGTCGTCCGCGAGCTCAAGGAGGAGACCGGCATCGGTGCGGCGAGCCGTGACGTCCGCCTCGCCGAGGCGCTCAGCGCCCCCGACGGATACCTGCTGCTCTTCGGGCTCCTGCCCGAGCGCCCGGCGGCCGAGCTGCCGGACCCCGCCCCGACGGGCGAGACCGAAGGCTGGCACCTGCTGCACCGCCCGGCCGAACTCGCCTTCCCCCTGCACACGTTGGCGGTACGCGCCTGGTTCGAAGGGCGCTACATCTGACCCTGCGGGATTCCCCGCACCGTCACCCGCAGCCCGACCTCACCCGCGGCCTCCCCGGCATCCTCGGCGGCCCGGCCGTCCCGCTCGACCACCACACGCCCGCCGATCCACCGCGCGGTGAACCGCTCGATCTCCGGCTGCTCCCACCCGTCGCCCGCGTCCCTGACCACCAGGCCGCCTCCCGTACGCCCCGGAGCGGGCGCCCACACCTCCAGCTCGATCCCGCCGTCGGCGCCCCGCACCGGCAGCACCGCGCCGGCCCGCGCGAGCACAGGAATGCGGGACAGCGGAGCCTCCAGGAGCACACGGGCCGGCCCTTCGTACGCCTGGCCGGTCGCCGTGTCGTACCAACGGCCCGGTGGCAGCCGCACCGTACGGCGCACGGCCCCCGGCTCGAACACGGGCGCCACCAGCAGGCAGTCCCCGAGCAGAAACGCGTCCTCGCAGTCACGCAGCGCCCGGTCCTCCGGGCAGCCCCACCACAAGGGCCGCACATACGGCGTTCCCGTACGCCGCGCCAGATGCGCGAGCGTCACGAAGTACGGCAGCAGCCGCCGGCGTTCGACGAGCGCCACGCGCGCGTGCTCAAGCACATCGGGACCGAACTCCCAGGGCTCCCTGCGCCCGGCCCGCAGCGCGGCGTGCGTACGGAACAGCGGCAGATACGACCCGAGCTGGAACCACCGCAGATACAGCTCGGGTGACGGACTGCCGTCGAACCCGCCCACATCAGGACCCGAGTACGGCACCCCGCACAGTCCCAGACCGAGCACGAGCGACAGGGACGCCCGCAAGCCCGGCCACCCCGTGGCCACATCCCCGGACCACGTCCCTCCGTAGCGCTGCATACCCGCCCACCCGGAGCGCGAGAACAGGAACGGCCGCTCCTGGGGGTGCAGTTCGCGCAGCCCCTCGTACCCGGCACGGGCCATGGCGAGGCCGTACACGTTGTGCGCCTCGCGGTGGTCGCCGCCGCGGCCCTCCAAGGCGTGCCGGGCCGAGCGGGGCAGCGTCGGCTCCCCGAACGCGGCGAAGGACACCGGTTCGTTCATGTCGTGCCAGAAACCCGCGAACCCCTGGGCGAGCCGCTCCTTGTAGAGACCGCCCCACCACGTCCGCACCCGCGCGTCCGTGAAGTCCGGATACACCGCCCGGCCCGGCCAGACGACCCCGTGCACCGTCCGCCCCGAGGCATCCCGCACGAAGGCGTCCGTCGCCCTGCCGCTGTCGTAGACCTCATTGCCGGGCTCGGCCTTCACCGCGGGATCGACGATCGACACCAGCCGCACGCCGTCCTTCAGCAACTCGTCGGCCAGCTGCGGCAAGTGGGGATAGGTCTCCTTGTCGACGGTGAACACCTGGTGCTCTTCGTAGTGGTCGATGTCCAGGTGGACGGCGTCCAGCGGCAGCCCACGCTCCCGGTAGCCGGCGACGATCCGCCGCACCTCCTGCTCACCGCCGAAACCCCACCGCGCGTGATGGTGACCGAGCGCCCACGCGGGAGGCAGGGCGGGCGGGCCGGTGAGCGAGGCCCAGGTGTGCAGCACGCGCGCGGGGGTGCCCACCATGACCCAGCACCGCAGCGGCCCGCCATCCATACGGACCTCGCACGAACCCGCCCTGTCGTGTCCGGACCCCGCACCCTCCTCGCCCTCGCGCACCACCACGGTGCCGTCCCACGTGTTGTCGTGGAACACCAGATGACTGCCGACATCGGCCACCACGAGCTGCACGGGCATGGTGATGTACAAGGGGCCGTCGCCGGGCCCGAACGAACCCCCCGGATCGGTGTTCCACAGGCGGTACGTCCCGGTCCGCAGCCGGGGCCCCTGAGCGCGTCCCCCGAGCCCGAAGAACCGCGCGTCCGCAGCCACTTGCGAGCGCTGCAGCCAGCGCGCCGCACCTCCACCGACAGGCTCCCACCAGCGCGGCGGCAGATCACGGCGCAGCATCAGACCACCGGGTGTGCGCAGCTCCACGGCGCCGTGCCGCGAGACGACCACCGTCGCCCGCTCGGACACCACCCGCCAGCCGCCCTCCTTGTCGGGCTCCAGGACCGCCCGCGGGTCCGCCTCGGGGCTTCCGCTGACGAGCGCGTACGACGGATCGGGCTCCGCGCCGTCCCAGCCCCAGAAGACGGCCCCGCCCGTCGTAACCCGCACCCGCAGCTCCGAACGGGCGAACCGCACCACTCCGCCCCCGGGCCCCGGCTCCACGCCCGTCACCGGACCGGGCACCCGCGCGCGTTCGACACCCCGGGGGGCCAGCCCGGCGGCGTCCACCCGTCGCCTACGCCAAGAGGACCGCACCGCACGCAACCCCTGCGCCGTACCGACCAAGCTGACCGCCTTCATCGAACGCACCAGGTCACGACCGTTCATGCTGCTCACCCTGCCACCGAAGAAGCCGCGCGTGTGCATCGTTCAACTGCCGTTCACCTGGGGTGACGGCACATAGTCGCCGCGCCGACTGTGTGAGGCACACCCTGGTGTCGAAATCGATCACGTGGCATCGTCCCTGTCAGCCGTGTCGCGCGCACAACCAGCACGCGCGCACCACACACGCATACGACGCGTAGAGCCCGGGAGCCGACCCATGTCCTCAGCGAACCCCTCACCGCTCTGGCAGCCCGACCAGGAACGGATCGCCGCCGCGCAGATCACGCGGTTCCAGGCATGGGCCGCCGAGCACCACGGAGCACCCGCCGACGGCGGGTACGCGGCACTGCACCGCTGGTCCGTGGACGAACTGGACACGTTCTGGCAGGCGGTGACCGACTGGTTCGACGTGCGCTTCTCGACGCCCTGGACACGCGTACTGGGCGACCGCTCGATGCCGGGCGCCGAATGGTTCCCCGGAGCCACGCTCAACTACGCCGAGCACGCCCTGCGCGCCGCCGAGGACCCCACGCGCGCGGATGACCCGGCTCTCCTCCACGTCGACGAGACCCACGAGCCGACCGCCGTGACCTGGGGCGAGCTGCGCCGCCAAGTCGGCTCCCTGGCGGCGGAGCTGCGCACACTCGGCGTGCGCCCCGGAGACCGCGTCAGCGGCTACGTCCCGAACATCCCGCAGGCCGTCGTGGCCCTCCTGGCCACCGCGGCCGTCGGCGCCGTCTGGACCTCCTGCGCCCCGGACTTCGGCGCACGCAGCGTCCTGGACCGCTTCCAGCAGGTCGAACCGGTCGTCCTGTTCACCGTCGACGGCTACCGCTACGGCGGCAAGGAACACGACCGCCGCGACGCCGTCGCCGAGCTGCGCCGCGAGCTGCCCACCCTGCGCGCCGTCGTCCACATCCCGCTCCTCGGCACCGACGCCCCCGAAGGCGCCCTGGAATGGGACGCCCTCACCGCCTCGGACACGGAGCCCGTCTTCGAACCCGTCCCGTTCGACCACCCCCTGTGGGTGCTCTACTCGTCCGGCACGACGGGCCTGCCCAAGGCCATCGTCCAGTCCCAGGGCGGCATCCTCGTCGAACACCTCAAGCAGCTGGGCCTGCACTGCGACCTGGGCCCCGACGACCGCTTCTTCTGGTACACGTCCACCGGCTGGATGATGTGGAACTTCCTCGTCTCCGGCCTCCTCACCGGCACCACGATCGTCCTCTACGACGGCAGCCCCGGCTATCCCGACACCGGCGCCCAGTGGCGCATCGCCGAACGCACGAAAGCCACCCTCTTCGGCACATCGGCGGCCTACGTCATGGCGTGCCGCAAGGCGGGCGTGCACCCGGCCCGCGACTTCGACCTCTCCACCGTCCAGTGCGTCGCCACCACCGGCTCCCCGCTCCCGCCCGACGGATTCCGCTGGCTGCACGACGAGTTCGATGACACCCCCGGCGGCCTGTGGATGGCCTCGGTCAGCGGTGGCACGGACGTCTGTTCCTGCTTCGCGGGAGCCGTACCGACCCTGCCCGTCCACATCGGCGAGCTCCAGGCCGCCGGCCTCGGCACGGATCTGCAGGCCTGGGACCCCCAGGGCAAGCCCCTCATCGACGAGGTCGGCGAGCTCGTCGTCACCAACCCGATGCCCTCCATGCCGATCCACTTCTGGAACGATCCGGACGGCAGCCGCTACCACGACAGCTACTTCGACACCTATCCCGGCGTCTGGCGCCACGGCGACTGGATCACCGTGACCTCGCACGGCTCGGTCGTCATCCACGGCCGCTCCGACTCCACGCTCAACCGCCAAGGCGTCCGCATGGGTTCGGCCGACATCTACGAAGCCGTCGAACGCCTCCCCGAGATCCGCGAATCCCTCGTCATCGGCGTCGAACAGCCCGACGGCGGCTACTGGATGCCCCTCTTCATCCACCTCGCCCCCGGCGCCACCCTCGACGACGGACTGCGCGACCGCATCAAGCAGACGATCCGCACACAGCTCTCGCCGCGCCACGTCCCCGACGAGGTCATCGAAGTCCCCGGCATCCCGCACACCCTCACCGGCAAACGCATCGAGGTCCCGGTCAAGCGCCTGCTCCAAGGCACCGCACTGGCCAAGGCGGTCAACCCCGGCTCGGTGGACAACCTCGACCTGCTCCGGTTCTACGAGGAGCTGGCCCGCAAGCGCTCCTGATCCCCGGCCGAGCCGTCATTGTCAGTGCCCGCAGTTACGCTGAGTGAGCATTGATCGACGGACCGCAGGGGGAATCATGACTCGCACTCAACACACCACCACGCGACGCGCACTACGCCGCGAAGTCGCCGGAACCATCGGCCTGTTGGCCGACGAGGACGACTTCGCGGCGATGCGCCGCTACCGCACCTTCACCTTCGACGACCACAAGACCTACCTCCGGCAGGCCGAAGGCCTCCTCAGGTCACTCGCGTCCGACGGCGGGCACACCACCATCGCGCTCTTCGACCCCGAGGAGTACGCGGAGTACTGCGCCGAGACCGGCCTGGACCCCGACGCCCCGGCCAGCCGCACCCGCTTCACCGCGGAGCTCGCCGCCACCGGACCCACCGTCCCGTACGACGGCCAGCCGCTCTCCGATCTCCTCCCCGACCTCGTCGGGGAGGCGGTCCGCCAGGCCACCTGGGAGTACGCGACGATGCTCCTGGCCCGCCTCGGCGCCTGCGCGGTCTGCGGCGAGGACATCGGCAGAGCCGCCTTCAACCGGGCCTCGGACCTGCTCGTCAAGCTGCTCGACACCTCAGGCCCCGGCACCCGGCACCTCGTCTGCAGCGTGCCCGCCGCCCCGGAGACACTCCTCGCCGCACTGCACGCCACGCAGGACACCGAGGGCAACACAGAACTCGACGAGACCGAAGCCCTGGAGTTCACCACGGTCCTCTCGGTCGGGATCGCCACCCACAGCGCCGCGGGCCTGGTCATGCGCACCACCGCGGACGGCAGCCCCGACCGGGTCCAGGGCTGGCGCCTGCACGGCGAGCGGCTGCTGCCCCTCACCGCGGCCGAGGTCTTCGACGCCTACTGCACCGACGCGGTGTCAGGGGACCTCGTCTCCCCGGAATCCGGCGTCGACTACAGCGCCGCATCACCCATCGGGGACGACGGACCCGAAGGGGGACACCGGCACTGAACGCCGAGGGGCGCCCCACCCGTACCGGATGGAGCGCCCCTCACAGACCTGCTTACTGCCTACTCGCCGGACAGAACCGCCTGCGCGGCCTTCCGGGCCTCCTCGGCGCTGTCCGCGGCACGCGCGGCGGACGCCGCACGCTCGCACTGAGCCAGCGTGTACTTGCCCAGCGTCGCCCGCACGTAAGGAATGGACGCCGCACCCATCGACAGAGAGGTGACACCCAGACCGGTCAGCACACACGCGAGCAGCGGGTCGGACGCCGCCTCGCCACACACGCCACAGCTCTTGCCCTCGGCCCTGGCCGCCTCGGCGGACAGCGAGACCAGGTCGAGCAGCGCGGGCTGCCACGGGTCCTGGAGCCGGGACACCGCGCCCACCTGACGGTCGGCCGCGAAGGCGTATTGCGCGAGGTCGTTGGTGCCGAGCGAGAGGAACTCGACCTCCTGGAGAATCGAGCGCGCCCGCAGAGCGGCCGACGGAATCTCCACCATGGCACCGAACTTGGCCTGCAGCCCCGCCTCGCGGCACGCGTCGGCGAACGCCTTGGCGTCGATACGGTCGGCGACCATCGGCGCCATGACCTCGAGGTAGACCGGCAGCCCCTCCACGGCCTTGGCCAGCGCCGTCAGCTGCGTACGCAGCACATCGGGGTGCTCGAGCAGCGACCGAAGACCGCGCACACCAAGCGCCGGGTTCGGCTCATCGCCGGGCGTCAGGAAGTCGAGCGGCTTGTCGGCGCCCGCGTCGAGCACACGCACGACGACGCGACCCTCGGGGAAGGCCTCCAGCACCTTGCGGTACGCCTCGACCTGCTTCTCCTCCGACGGCGCCTTGGTGCTGTCGTCAAGGAAGAGGAACTCGGTCCGGAAGAGACCGACACCCTCGGCCCCGGCCGCCACCGCGGCCGGCACATCCGCAGGACCGCCGACGTTGGCGAGCAACGGCACCTTGTGCCCGTCGGACGTCGCCCCGGGACCGGTCGACGCGGCGAGCGCAGCCTTGCGCTCGGCGGCCGAGGCCTCGAGCTGACTCCTCTTCTCGGCACTCGGCTCGACGAAGATCTCACCGGTGCTGCCGTCCACGGCGACAACCGTGCCCTCGGCCAGCTCACCCGCACCCGGCAGAGCGACAATCGCGGGCACACCCAGCGCCCTCGCGAGAATCGCGCTGTGACTGGTCGGCCCGCCCTCTTCGGTGACAAAGCCGAGCACCAGCGTGGGGTCGAGCAGCGCCGTGTCCGCCGGCGCGAGGTCACGCGCGATCAGGACGTAGGGCTCGTCGCTGTCCGGAACACCGGGCATCGGAACGCCGAGAAGCCGGGCGACGATACGATTCCGCACGTCATCGAGGTCAGCGACGCGACCGGCCATGTACTCGCCGGCGCCCGCGAGCAACTCGCGGTAGTGCGAGAACGCGTCGTAGATGGCGCGCTCCGCCGAGCTGCCGACGGTGACCCGCCGGTCGACGTCGGCCATGAGCTCTGGGTCCTGGGCGATCATGGCCTGCGCCTCGAGCACGTGCTGTGCCTCGCCACCTGCCAGATTGCCGCGCGCATTGAGATCGGCAGCCACAGCTTCCACCGCCTGGCGAGCGCGCCCCTGTTCGCGCTCTGCTTCCTCCGCGGGAATCTGCTTGGCAGGCGGCTCGAGCACCGCCGTCCCCATGTGCCGAACTTCGCCGATCGCCACCCCGTGGCTCACGCCGACGCCTCGCAGCGTTGTCTCCATTTCACCCGTCTCCGATAGAGCGACGGGCCCAGCCGCCGCGGTGGATGTCGTACCTGCCGTCAGGGACGGCGATGACGTCACTTCCAGCTGAAGAGAGCGTCCCCAGCCTTTACGTCGCCATCCTCCACGAGGCCGGAGAGGGACTCGGCAGTGGCCTCGAGTGCCACGATCGGGCAGACCGGAGACTTGCCGGCCGCCTCGACGGCCGCGGGGTCCCAGCGCACGATGGACTGACCGCGCTGCACGGTGTCACCCTTGTTGACGAGCAGCTCGAAGCCCTCGCCGTTGAGCTGGACGGTGTCGATGCCCAGGTGCGTGAGCACGCCGTGCCCCTGGTCGTCCACGACGACGAAGGCATGGGGGTGAAGCGAGACGACGATGCCGTCGACGGGGGCGACAGCCTCGGAAGGCTCGCGCGCGGGGTCGATGGCGGTGCCCGGTCCGACCATCGCGCCGGAGAACACGGGGTCCGGTACAGCAGAGAGCCCAATGGCGCGTCCGGCAAGCGGGGACGTCACGCTGGTCATGGCAAGCCTCCCAGGGGGGTGGAGAGTCGTAGCCGCCGTCACTACCTGTCCTGGACGGCGCACTGTTCAGAAGAGTAAGTCATAAAAAGTCCCGGTTCCGCGCGAGAGGTCCCGGTTGACTGAGTAGGGGCACTGCACAAACGATTTGCGCCTGCCCCAACGCCCGATGTACAGTCGGAGTCCTGCCTGAGGCGAGCGACGCGGTCAAGCGTCCGGACTCGGCAGCATCTATCAAGTCAGATCCTAATCCCTGGGTCAGCTTCTGCGTGCTCGCAGATGAGTGGTCAGGGAGTCGAAAAAGACCTGATAGAGTTTGGAACACAACGAAGGGAAGCGCCCGGAGGAAAGCCCGAGAGGGTGAGTACAAAGGAAGCGTCCGTTCCTT
>NZ_BAAAUG010000102.1:0-33261 GCF_039533825.1 Streptomyces rectiviolaceus | reverse complement strand
TCGCCGCCTCCCGTGCCGAGGTCAGCGCGCCCTCGGCCTCCGTGAGGGAACGCTTCGCCTCGTCGTGCCGCTCGCCGAGCTCCGCGTCACCGGCGTCGAGCCCGTCGACCTCCGCCTTCAGCTGCTCGTACTCCTCCTGGGCGGCGACCGCGCGCTCCCCCGCCTCGTCGCGCGCCACGGCGAGCCGGTCGATCTCGGCCTGTGCGGAGCCCGCCCGCGAGCGCGCCGCGTTGACCTGACCGTTCAGCCGCGCGAGCCCTTCGCGCCGGTCGGCGATGGACCGTGCCACGTCCTTGAGGCGGCGCTCCTCGACGGCCAGCTCCCGCTCCAGGTCGGCACGGTGGCCGATGGTGTCCTCGAGCGCGTGCTCGGCCGCTTCGAGCGCGGCCTCAAGCTCCGCCTCCTGCTCGCGGATCCGCGCGGCCTCGCGCTCCATGTCCTCGGGGTCACGGCCGCGCCGCTCCTCCGGGGGCGCCGCGGTCGCGCTCTTGACCCTGGCGTCCGCCAGCGACACCGTGCCGCGCACGCGCTCGGCCAGCTGCGACAGCTCGTACCACGTCTGCTGCGCCCGCTGGAGCCGCGGCGTGAGGCGGCGCACCTCGTCCTCGAGCTCCGCCTCACGCTGGAGCGCCTTCTTCAGCTCGGCCTCGGCGCTGTCCTTACGCTGCTTGAGCGCGGCCTCGTCGGCGACCTCGGTCTGCAGCGCGTCCCGCAGGCGTACGAGATCGTCGGCGAGCAGCCTCAGGCGGGCGTCGCGCAGATCGGCCTGGATGACGGCGGCCCTGCGCGCGACGGCGGCCTGCCGGCCGAGCGGCTTGAGCTGTCGCCGCAGTTCGTCGGTCAGGTCCTGGACGCGGGCGAGGTTGGCCTGCATCGCGTCGAGCTTGCGCAGCGCCTTCTCTTTGCGCTTGCGGTGCTTGAGGACGCCCGCTGCCTCCTCGATGAAGGCGCGGCGCCCCATGGGGTCGGCGTGCAGTACGCCGTCGAGCTGGCCCTGCCCGACGATGACGTGCATCTCGCGCCCGATGCCGGAGTCGGAGAGCAGTTCCTGGATGTCGAGCAGCCGGCAGGTGTCCCCGTTGATCTGGTATTCGCTGCCGCCGTTGCGGAACATGATCCGCGTGATGGTGACTTCGGCGTACTCGATGGGCAGGGCGCCGTCGGAGTTGTCGATGGTGAGGGAGACCTCGGCACGGCCGAGCGGCGGGCGCCCGGTCGTGCCGGCGAAGATGACGTCCTCCATCTTGCCGCCGCGCAGCGACTTGGCGCCCTGCTCGCCCATGACCCAGGACAGCGCGTCCACGACATTGGACTTGCCGGAGCCGTTCGGTCCGACGACGCAGGTGATGCCCGGCTCGAACTTCAGCGTCGTGGCCGACGCGAAGGATTTGAAACCGCGCAGTGTGAGGGCCTTGAGGTGCACGCAGCCGGACTCTACCTTTCACTGACCGTTTCACCCAGGAAGATGCAGGGCACATCAGACGGTAAAGGAAGCGGCGCACGCGACGACAAGAAAGAAGGGACGCCGAAGCGTCCCTTGCAGATCTGGACAAGCGGCTGACATGGGCAGCCTGACCGCATGCGTTAACAGGCATCTCACGGACCGAGGAGTGCGTGACGCCCTCAGGCGTTACGCGAGGTCGTGTGAGGTGAGCGCCTTACTGAGGGTGATGGTCAGGTGAGCGCAGGCTCCGCCTGGGGTACGTCGATGCTCTCCAGGAGCGATTCGTGAGAAGCGGCAGCCGCGAGCGCGTCGTTCTCGGCCTGGATCTTCACGAGCTCAGATTCCAGGTCCTGGACGCGTTGCTGGAGCCGTCGCATCTCGGCGAGAAGTCGCGGGTCGGAACCGCCGACGTAACCGAGAAGCGCCTTTGCCATGATGGATGGTCCTCCACAATGAGTGACCGACCGAAGCGGTGTGGGTCGTGAGGGAATCGCACCCGCGGTGCTTGGCACTCGTTGTTCTTACTGGGTCTTGCTGGCCGTTCTCACATGCCAAACAGCTAAGGTGCGCGGGGCTTCCAGAGTCTCACCAAAAAGTTTGACGGTCAACACGATCACGCCCCGTATTGGCGGGCGACCCGGGGGCCTGCGGCCGTATAAACGGCGGCGCTGCCTCTGCTGCGGGGCCCTGGGGGCGTGTCGATCATCCTTCACCCGGGAGCCTGCCACGACGGGCCGTTCTTGGCAACCACCAGGTCTTTCCTGCCCCGGGCAGTTGCCGCGGCCACACCGGAGCGGGTCCGCACGGCCGCTCTCCGTCAGCGAATCGCGAACGTGTCGTAGATGCCGCGCGGAGTGTCCCAGATCTCAGTGACGCCGTCGACGCGGCCGGGTGTGTCGCCCTCGCGCAGCCAGTCGAGCAGTCCCTGGGCGTCCGCGCGCGGCCCCTCGGCGACGACTTGCACACGGCCGTCCTCCAGATTGAGAGCAAAACCACTCAGGCCCCCGATCTCCAGAGCCTTGGCCCGCGTGAACCAGCGGAAACCCACGCCTTGCACCTGGCCACGCACCCAGGCCGTGACTCTGACTTCTTCGTTCATGGGTGCACGCTAACCGGCCAATTGCTCTCGGAGCACTTCGTCCCCATGCGCCATCGCGTACAGTCCCGACTCGATGAGCCTCACCCGTATGGGTGAGTCACGTTGACCGCTCAGGACGAGGAAGGCCAGGAGATGGGACGCCACCGACGCTCCGGCGCAGGGGCAGCCGCCACCGGCCGCGCCACCGGGGTCTCCGGCGGATACGCGGGCGAGCACGCCGGCGCCCCGGAGCCCCGCCCCGCCACCATGTCGCACCGCCGCAGGGGCCGCCGCGCCGCACCGGTGCGCACCGGCCTGCTCGGTGTGTCCGCAGCCGTGGCGATGGGCGCCGTGGCCGTCGCGTCCGGTCTGGTCCCGGGCGCCGAGAACTACTCCCTGGGCGGTGGCGGCGACTCGAACAAGGTGCGTGCCGCCACCACCCCCAGCGAGGTGACGCCCCAGGGCGGCGAGAACGGCACCGCCGACCGCGAGTCGGCGCCGCCGAGCCGCGGCTCCGACCGCCCCGACGCCCCGTCCCCTTCGCCCTCGCAGTCCACCGAGAAGCCCTCGGCCGAGCCTTCGAAGAAGCCGTCGACCCAGGCACCCGCGCCGGAGCCCGACGAGAAGAAGACGACGACGCCCCCGAGCCCCTCGCGCGCCCCCTCCGAGAAGCCGAAGGCCCCGCCGGCCACCGGCCCGAAGTCGCCGTCCGCCGAGAGCGCGGCCGAGGCCGCGGTGCTCACCCTGGTCAACGAGGAGCGGGCCAAGGTGGGCTGCTCCCCCGTGCGGACCGACGCCTCGCTCGCCTCGCTCGCCGGAGGCTTCAGCTCGGACATGGCCGAGCGTGACTTCTTCGACCACACCGACCCGGACGGCGCGACCCCGTGGGACCGCGCCGAGAAGGCCGGGATAGCGGATCTGGGCGGCGAGAACATCGCCCGCGGCCAGGCGAACGCCCGGTCCGTGATGGACGCCTGGATGAACAGCCCCGGCCACCGGGCCAACATCCTCAACTGCGACTACAAGACCCTGGGCGTCGGCGCGCACTTCGCGTCGGGCGGCCCGTGGTGGACGCAGGACTTCGGCTTCTAGGTCGCACTAACCCTCAGTTAGCGCCACCCGTGAGGTGGCGCTGCGCCGGAGTATGCTGGCCGCATGGACTCCACCGCTCAGGCCGACGACGCCCAGGACATGGCGTACGACGTGTTCTCCAAGCAGTGCCCCTCGCGCGGCACCCTGGAGCACGTCACCGGACGCTGGGGCGCGCTCACCCTGGGCGCGCTGCATGACGGCACGTTCCGTTTCAACGAACTGCGCCGCCGGGTCGACGGCGTGAGCGAGAAGATGCTGTCCCAGACCCTGCACGCCCTTGAGCGCGACGGCCTGGTCCACCGCGAGGCGCAGCCCACCAACCCGCCGCGCGTCGACTATCAACTCACCCCGCTGGGACGGGAGATCACCGACCGTCTGATGAGCCTCATCCACTTCGTGGAGGGCAGGATGGACGGCGTGCTCGAAGCGCGCGAGCGCTACGACCGCGTGGCGGCCGGCGGTCGCTGACAGCGCGGGCAGAAGTAGCTGGAGCGGTTCATCCAGGGGCGCCGGCGCATCGGCGTACCGCAGCGGCGGCACGGCTCGTCCTCACGGCCATAGGCGTCGAGCGACCGCTCGAAGTACCCGGACTCACCGTTCACGTTCACGTACAGGCTGTCGAAGCTCGTGCCTCCGACGGCGAGCGCGGCATTCATCACATCCCTTACGTGGCCCAGAAGTTGGGCCGTGCGCGGGCGCGTGAACGTGGCGGTGGGGCGCTCGTAGTGCAGCTTCGCCCGCCAAAGGGCCTCGTCCGCGTAGATGTTGCCGACCCCACTGATCAACGACTGGTCGAGCAGGGCGCGTTTGATCGTCGTACGACGGCGGCGCAGCGCGGCGTGGAAGGCCGCGTCGTCGAACTTCTCGTCCAGCGGGTCGCGCGCGATGTGCGCGATGACGTCCGGCAGTCCGTCCGGGGTGTTCTCGTGCAGCGAGAGCCCGCCGAAAGTGCGCTGGTCGACGAAGCGCAGCTCGGTGCCGAGCGCGTCGGCGAAGCAGATCCTGATCCGCAAGTGCTTCTCGTCCGGCGCCTCTTGGGGCTGGACGAGCAGCTGCCCGCTCATGCCGAGATGGGCGAGGATCGAGGTGCCGCCGTCCTCGACGGGCAGCCAGAGATACTTCCCGCGCCGCATCGCCGTACCGACGCGGTGACCCTTGAGGCTCGACGCGAAGTCCTCACCACCCGCGAGATGCCGCCGCACGGCACGCGGATGCAGCACCTCGACATCGGCAACGGTGCGATGAGCCACCCACCGCTCAAGCCCACGCCGGACGACTTCGACCTCGGGCAGCTCGGGCACGGGGATTCACTCCGGGGTAATCGGGTGGGTGGGAAAAAATGCCGCGAAGCGGCGAAAAAAGCTGGTGCCGGCCACCCAAAGGGCAACCGGCACCAACAATAAAGCGACTGTCAGGCAGACGAGGCTTCGGCGCCCTCATCAACCTCCGCGACAGCGGGAACCGCGGCGGCGACTTCCGCCGCCTTGATCCGCTCATCCGCGGCAGCGCGAATCTCACGCCACGCGGACTCCGCGGCCTGCTGCTCCGCTTCCTTCTTGCTGCGGCCGGTGCCGGTGCCGTACGAGACGCCTCCGACGCGGGCGGCAGCAGTAAAGGTCTTCTCGTGGTCCGGGCCGCTCTCCGTGACGAGGTACTCGGGAACACCGAGGCTCTCGGTCGCGGTGAGCTCCTGGAGGCTGGTTTTCCAGTCCAGGCCCGCGCCCAGGTTCGAGGACTTCTCGATCAGCGGGTCGAAGAGCCGGTGCACCAGCTCGCCCGCCGCGTCCAGACCCTGGTCCAGATAGACCGCGCCGATCACCGCTTCAAGGGTGTCGGCGAGGATGGATGCCTTGTCCCGGCCACCCGTGCCCTCTTCGCCCCGGCCGAGCCGGATGAAGAGGCCGAGTTCGAGGCCTCGACTGACCTCCGCCAGCGCACGCGAATTGACCACCGCGGCCCGCAACTTGGCCAGCTGGCCTTCGGGCAGGTCGGGGTGGGTGCGATAGAGCGTGTCCGTGACGACGAGTCCCAGCACCGAGTCCCCGAGGAACTCGAGCCGTTCATTCGTCGGCAGACCGCCGTTCTCGTACGCGTACGAACGGTGGGTCAGTGCACGCACCAGAAGGGCGGACTCGAGTTTGTACCCGAGCCGCCCTTCCAAAAGCGTGTGGGACGAGGCCGTGTTTTCCGCCTGCTTCTTGGCGATTGCAGCCTTTTCAGCGTTGGCGTCTTCCGCCATCTTGTGGCTAGACACGGTGCCTCTCACCAGCCGCTCAGACCTCGAGGACCTGGCGCTTGTTGTACGTGCCGCAGCTCGGGCACGCGATGTGCTGCAGCTTCGGCTCCTGGCAACGCTCACACGAAACCAGAGTGGGGACCGCAGCCTTCCACTGCGACCGGCGGTGGCGCGTGTTGCTGCGCGACATCTTCCGCTTCGGAACAGCCACGGCTACTTCTCCTGCTTCTCGTCGACGCCGGCTTCGGCGCCGCTCACGTCGTCCTTCTCGCCGTCCTGGATGGTCCCGGCGAGTCCCTGCAGTGCCGCCCAACGGATGTCGAGGGCGTCATGGTGGTGCTCCGGGTCGTCCGCGAGCCGTGCTCCGCACTGGGAACACAGGCCCGGGCAGTCGTCCCGGCACACCGGCTGCATCGGCAGTGCGAGCACTACCGCGTCACGCAGCACGGGCTCGAGGTCGAACAAACCGTCCTCGAGATAGAGCCTGTCCTCGTCGTCCTCGGCGTCGTCGGCCGGTTCCGCAGTGCGGCCCCGGTCATCGGCGTCAGGGTACGAGAACATCTCCTGGAAGTCCGCTTCCACCTCAAGCTTCAGCGGCTCCAGACACCTTACGCACTCCCCCTCGGCCGACGCACGGGCGGTGCCTGTGACAAGCACCCCTTCCATGACCGACTCAAGACGGATCTCCAGCTCGACCGGTGCGCCTTCCGGCACTCCGATCACCCCGTCGATACCGAGGACGTCCGGAGAACCGGGCGCCTCGATGGAACGGGTCAGCCGCTGCAGCGCACCGGGACGCCGACCCAGCTCGTGTGTGTCGAACACGAGAGGGTTGCGGTGGTCAAGGCGAGCACTCAGGGCTTTTCCTGCTTTCGAATCCTGGAAGTTCAAGGAAGGCCACCCCTGTCGTGAGCTTCGCTCACTAGCCGGGCAGCCTGGATCGCGGACGTACGCGCGACCGAAGAGCCAGGATACTGGACCATTCGCTCACGGCCCAATCCGGTACCGGACGGACCTCGCAGCAGGCGCTAGCGGCCCTGTTCGTACTGGCGCAGCTGCTCAGCCGTGATCATGCCGGTGTCGAAGAGACTGGTCTCGTCGAGCACCCCGGGGGCGGGGTGATGCTGCTGCTGCGGGTCCCCGTACCCCTGCTGCTGGGTCTGGTCGTATCCCTGCTGCGGGTAGCCGTACGGATCCTGCCGCTGGTAGCCGTACGGGTCCTGCTGGGCGTACTGCTGCTGGTAGGCGTACTGGTCCTGCTGCTGGTACGCGTACGGGTCCGGCTCCTGCTGGGGCGGGGCGTACGGCTGCTGCACGGGGATCTGCGGGGGCGCCTGGGGTGCCTGGGGCGGCTGTGGAGCCGCGGGGACCGGAGCCGCAGGCACGGGAGCCGCGGGGTCGGTGAGACCCGCGAGGTACTCGGCGTCCGTGGTGTGCGCCTGCGATCCGAGGCCCTCGGCGAGGCCCGCGAGGTCGTCGGCGGGCGCACGGCCGTGCAGGGTCTGCCGGCCGCGGCCGACCGCCTCCAGGGTCTTGGCGAGGACCGCCTCGAAGGCACCGAGCTTGGCGTCGACGTACGCGTCCGCGTCCCGGCGCAGGGTCTCGGGGTCGTGGCTGCGCTGCGGGGCGTCCTCGTCCTCGTAACCCTGCTCGTCGAGGCCGGGTCCGGTGCCGAGGAGCTTCTCGCGGCCACGGCCGACCGAGCCGAGGGTCTTGGTGAGGACGACCTCGAAGTTGGCCAGCTTGCTGTCCACGTAGTCGTCGGCCTCGACACGGACCTCGTCGGCGGCCTGGCGGGCCTCGGCGAGGATGCGTGAGGCCTCACCCTGGGAGTTGCGGGCGACCTCCGTGTCGGAGATCAGCGAACCGCGCTCGGCGTGCGCGGTCTCGATGATCCGGTCCGCCTCCTGGCGGGCCTGCTCGACCAGCTGCTCGCGGCCGCCGATGAGCTCCTGGGCCTGGGCGAGGGAGCCGGGCAGCGCCTGGCGCACCTCTTCGAGCATCGACAGCAGATCGGCGCGGTTGACCACGCACGAGGCCGACATGGGCATGGACCGGGCACTGCCGACCGCCTCGACGATCTCGTCGATCTTCTTCTGCACGTCCACCGTGTGCTCGCCACTCTCTACAGCTGGTTGGAGACGGACGGCACGACTGTAAGGCCAGTCGGCTGCCGTCCGACACCGGGTGAGGGACTGTCAGCGGCTCGTCCGGGGCCTCACTTCTTGCCGATGCGCTCCACCAGCGCCTCGTGGACCACCGGCGGCAGCAGGTGGGCCACGTCGCCGCCCCAGGCCGCGACCTCCTTGACCAGCGAGGAGGAGAGGAAGCTGTAGGTGGGGTTGGTGGGCACGAAGAGGGTCTCGACGCCCGAGAGGCCGTTGTTCATCTGGGCCATCTGCAGCTCGTAGTCGAAATCGCTGACCGCCCGCAGACCCTTGACGATGGCCGGGATGTCGCGCTGCTTGCAGAAGTCGACAAGAAGACCGTGGAACGACTCGACCTCGACGTTCCCGAAGTCGGCGGTGACCTGGCGGATCAGCTCGATCCGCTCCTCGACCGAGAACAGGCCCTTCTTCGACTGATTGATCATCACCGCGACGTGCACCACGTCGTACAGCCTGGAGGCGCGGGCGATGATGTCGAGGTGTCCATTGGTGATGGGGTCGAATGACCCCGGACAGACGGCGCGGCGCAACTGAAGTCCCTCGCTCTCCGGTCCGGTCATGGCGCGATCACTGAGTCGTCGCACGTAGAGGCGGCGCGACCGTACCAAAACGTGCCTTCGCCGTAGCGACGGGACCTCAGTGCTTCAAAGCCGTCGGGCCAGCCGAATTCTCCGCCTCTGGTACTGCGTTCAACGGTGACGAGCGCATCGTCCGTGAGCCAGCCCCCCGCACGGAGTGTGAGCAGGATCTCGCGAAGATCGTCATCGGTGACGACGTACGGAGGGTCGAGAAAGACCAGGTCGTACGGGGTCGTGGGGGCGCCGCCCTGGACGATCTGGGCCGCTTTGCCCGCCCTGACCTCGGCGCCGGGCAGGCCGATGGCCTTCACGTTCTCCCTGACCGTGCGCACCGCGCGGGCGTCGGCCTCGACGAGCAGGGCGTGGCCCGCGCCGCGCGAGAGCGCTTCGAGGCCGATCGCTCCGGACCCGGCGTACAGGTCGAGGACGCGTGCCCCGTCCAGCGTGCCCTGCAGGGCCTGCCAGGTGGAGAACAGGCCCTCACGTGCGCGGTCGGTCGTGGGCCGTGTGCCGTTTCCTGGCGGGACGGCGAGGCGACGTCCGCCGGCCACACCGGCGATCACGCGGGTCATCTGAGTCCTTGTCGGTGAACGAACGTGCGGGAAGATCCGGACTCAGTGTCTCAGCCCCTGTGCCCCGGCTGCCTGTCAGCCCGTGTCTCAGCCCTTGTCTCAGCCCTTGTCAGCCCTTGTCGAGGTACTGCTCGCGCTCGTCGTCCAGGAGGGCGTCCAGGGCCGTGCGCAGCTCGGGCAGGTGCTCCAGGTCCGGGTCGGCGGAGACCACCGCGACGGCCTCCTCGCGGGCCTCGGCGATGATCTCCTCGTCCTCGATGACCGCGAGCATGCGCAGGCTGGAGCGGACACCGGACTGCGCCTGGCCCAGTACGTCGCCCTCGCGGCGCTGCTCCAGGTCGATCCGGGAGAGCTCGAAGCCGTCGAGCGTCGCGGCCACGGCTCCGAGGCGGGCGCGGGCGGGGCTCGCCTCGGGCATGTCGGTGACCAGGAGGCAGAGGCCGGGGGCCGAGCCACGGCCGACGCGGCCGCGCAACTGGTGCAGCTGCGATACGCCGAAGCGGTCCGCGTCCATGATCACCATGGCGGTGGCGTTCGGGACGTTCACGCCGACCTCGATGACCGTCGTCGCGACCAGGACCTGCGTCTCGCCCGCGGCGAAGCGGCGCATCACCGCGTCCTTGTCGTCGGGCTGCATGCGGCCGTGCAGGACCTCGACCTTGAGGCCGCTCAGCGGGCCACGGGCGAGGTGCTCGGCGACCTCGATGACGGCGAGCGGAGGCCGCTTCTCGGCGGTGGCTGGTTCGTCGGCCGCCTCGGCCTTCTTCTTGGCCTTCTTCGGGTCGTCCTCCTCGTCACCGATCCGGGGGCACACCACGTACGCCTGATGGCCGTTCTCGACCTCTTCGCGCACGCGCTCCCACGCGCGCGCAAGGAAGTGGGGCTTGTCCTCGGCCGGTACGACATGGCTGGCGATCGGCGAGCGGCCCGCGGGGAGCTGGTCGAGGACCGAGGTCTCCAGGTCGCCGAAGACCGTCATCGCGACCGTGCGCGGAATGGGCGTGGCCGTCATGACGAGGAGGTGCGGGGGCTGCTTGCCCTTGCCGCGCAGGGCGTCGCGCTGCTCGACCCCGAAGCGGTGCTGTTCGTCGACGACGACCAGGCCCAGGTCGTGGAACTGGACCTTGTCCTCGATCAGCGCGTGCGTCCCGATGACGATCCCTGCCTCGCCGGTGACCAGGTCGAGCAGGGCCTGACGGCGGCCCGCCACACCCATGGATCCGGTGAGCAGCGTGACCTTCGTGGCTTGGTCCGAGCCGCCGAGCATGCCGCCCTCGGCAAGATCGCCCATCATCTCGGTGATCGAGCGGTGGTGCTGCTGGGCGAGGACTTCGGTAGGCGCGAGCATCGCGGCCTGCCCGCCCGCGTCCACCACGGCGAGCATGGCGCGCAGGGCGACCATGGTCTTACCGCTGCCCACCTCTCCCTGGAGAAGGCGGTGCATCGGGTGCTCGGTCGCCAGGTCGTCGAAGATCTCCTTGGAGACCTTCTCCTGGCCCTCGGTGAGGGTGAAGGGCAGCTTGGCGTCGAAGGCGTCGAGCAGGCCGCCATCGCGGGGGCGCCGGGCGACAGCGGGGAGCTGCGCGTCCGCGTACCTCCGGCGGGCCAGGGCCACTTGCAGGACGAAGGCCTCGTCCCACTTCAGGCGGTCGCGGGCCGATTCGATGTCCGCCTTCGTGTGCGGGCGGTGGATCTTCAGGAGCGCTTCTGGGAGCGGGATCAGCTCCCGTCCTTCGCGCAGGCTCGGCGGCAGCGGGTCGACGGCTTCCTGGGCGCTGGGCAGGACCGCGTCGACCGACTTGGCGATCTTCCAGGACTCCAGCTTGGCGGTGGCGGGATAGATCGGGATCAGGGCGCCCGCCCATGAGTCGACGGCCTCGTCGGCGCTGTCAGGGTTGTCGGGGTCGCCCTTCAGCAGTTCGTACGCGGGGTGGGCGAGCTGCATCTTGCGGTTGAAGACGGACGCCTTGCCCGCGAACATCGCGCGTGTGCCGGGCAGCAGGTCCTTGTGCGGCTTGTGGATGCCGCGGCCGAAGAAGACCAGCTGGAGCTGGCCGCTGCCGTCGGTGATCGTCACTTCGAGGCGCTGGCCCCTGCCGCCGTTGAACGTCAGGATGCGCGCCGTCGCGACCTGGGCGACCACCGTGACGTGCTCGTCGAGCGGCAGGTCGGCGAGGCGTGTGAGCTCGCCCCGCTCCGCGTACTTGCGCGGGTAGTGGTGCAGCAGGTCGCCGACCGTGTGCAGGTCCAGGTGCTCGGCCATCACCTTCGCGGTGGCGGGACCGACCACTTTCTTCAGGGGTTCTTCGAGCGCGGGCACGAGATCCATTGCACACCACACCACTGACAATTCGGCGTACGTCCCCGAAATCCGCTGGTCAGAAAGGCCGACGGCGGCGGCTACTCCACGCCGATGAGCAGCAGAGCGGACTGGCGTCCACCGCGGTAGACCACCGTGTCGACCGCCAGATGCGCCTCGCGCACGTGCTTCTCCAGCTCTTCGCCGAGGCTGTCCGGCACGTCCTCGCCGAGCACCAGGGTGACCATCTCGCCGCCCGCGGCCAGCATCCGGTCGAGGACGGACCGTGCGGTGCGTGTGGTGTCGTCGCCGATCAGCGCGACGTCGCCGTCGATCAGGCCGAGGACGTCCCCGGCCTGGCAGATGCCCGCCATGGTCCACGACTGCCGCTCGGCGACGGCCAGTTCGGCGTACCGGGTGGCGCCGGCCGCCGATGTCATCGCGACGACGTCCTCGTCGAAGCGGCGGTCCGGCTCGTGCACGGCGAGCGCCGCGATGCCCTGGACCGCGGACCGGGTGGGGATCAGCGCGACGCGCACCCCTTCGGTGCGGGCCTGCTCCGCGGCGGCGGCAGCGGTGTGGCGCAGCTCGGCGTCGTTCGGCAGGAGCACCACCTCGCGTGCGTGGGCCCGCCGGATCGCTTCGACGAGCTCTCCGCTGGCGGGCGGCTCCCCGGGTCGCGTGGGCACGGTCGTCGCCCCGGCTTCGGCGTAGAGCCCTGCGAGCCCCTCCCCCGGCACGACGGCGACGATCCCGCGCTGCGCCCGCTCCCGGGGCGGCTGCGCCGCGCCCGCGGTGTGCGCGTCGCCCACCCCGAAGTGGGTGATGCGGATGCGGTGGGGCCGCCCCGCCTCGACGCCCGCCTCGACGGCGGCGCCGGCGTCGTCCACATGGACGTGGACGTTCCACAGCCCGTCGCCGCCGACGACGACGAGCGAGTCACCGAGCCCGTCGAGCCGCGTCCGCAGCCGCGCGACGGCCTTGTCATCGGCTTCCAGGAGGTAGATGACCTCGAAGGCGGGGGCCGCGGCATCGACCGGGAGGTCCTCGCACTCGACGGCGTCCGCCACGGCCTGCACGCGCGCGTGGCCGCCCGAGGCAGTCGTCCTCGCGTACGGGGAGGCCGTCTTCAGGAGCACCGTCTCGCCCGACAGCGCCCCCACCAGCGCCCCGAGCACCGCCACGAGCCCACGCCCCCCGGCGTCCACCACCCCGGCGCCGCCGAGCACCACGAGCTGCTCCGGCGTCTCGTCCAGCGCCCGGCACGCACCGTCGTACGCGGCCCGCGCCACAAGACCGCAGTCGCCGCCGACGCCGGAAGCCGCGTCCGCGGCGGCGGATGCCACCGTCAGGACCGTGCCCTCGACGGGATGCGCGACCGCTTGGTACGCCGCATCGGCGGCCCGCCGCAGCGCGAGCGCCAGCGCCCTGCCGTCGGCGTGATCGGTCTCACGGTCGGCGCCCAGGACCTGCGCCATCCCCCGCAGTAGCTGCGACAGGATCGTGCCCGAGTTCCCGCGGGCCCCGATCAGCGCGCCGTGCGCCATCGCCCGCACGGCCTCGGCCAGGGTGGGCCGGGTCGGCTCGAGGCCCGTGAAGACCGCGTCGATCGCCTGGGACGCCGATTCCACCGTCAGGTAGAGGTTGGTTCCGGTGTCCCCGTCCGCGACCGGGTAGACGTTGATCGCGTCGATCTCCTCGCGGGCCCCTCCCAGGGCGTCCAGAGCGAGGCCGCACCAGGCGCGCACCGCGACGGCGTCGAGGTTCTGCGGCACCTGCTCGCCTCCTAAGGGCATCCGGAATGGACGCAGCGTAGACCGGGACGGGCGATGGGCCCGGGGCGGGGCCGGGGCGAGACATGGTAGTTTCGTTCTACCGAAGCAGTCGTTGTATGCTGCTCCGGTTGCCCGATACCCATCGGGACATTCCTCCTGGCAACGCCACCCACGATCATTGCACTGATCCCGGCATGCCGGGATTACCCGTAAGTGCATCTGAAGTCTTGGAGTGACCCGTGGCTGCCAACTGCGACGTCTGCGGCAAGGGGCCGAGCTTCGGCAACAACATCTCGCACTCTCACCGCCGTACGTCCCGTCGCTGGAACCCGAACATCCAGCGCGTTCGTGCCGTGGTCAGCGGGACGCCGAAGCGGCTCAACGCCTGCACCTCGTGCATCAAGGCCGGCAAGGTCTCGCGCTGACGCAAAGTAAGCGCGGCCACCTAGCTGGTTGCTGAAAGAGCCGGTCCTCTTCGGAGGACCGGCTCTTTCGTGTGCCCATAAGCGCCCGGCAGCACTTCCGCCAGTACTTACTGGTCCCTGAACCGCCACCCATGATCCACGGGCCCGATCCCGCCGCCGAGCGCGAACCCGGCCTCGATCGCCCCGGTCACGTACTCCTTCGCCGCCGCGACGGCCTCCGGCACCGGCAGGCCCCTGGCCAGGTGCGAGGCGATCGCGCTTGCGAGGGTGCAGCCCGTGCCGTGCGTGTGCCGGTTGTCGTGGCGGGGTGCGCGCAGCCAGTGCTCATCGGAGCCGTCGGTGAGCAGGTCCACCGCGTCGCCCTGGAGGTGCCCTCCCTTGATGAGGGCCCATCGCGGGCCGTACGCCAGGAGGGCCGCCGCCGCCCGCCGCATTCCTTCCTCGGACTCCACCTGGACGCCGGTGAGCTGTGCGACCTCGTCGAGATTCGGGGTGGCGACCGTGGCGACAGGGAGCAGCTTCGTACGGACCGAGTCGAGTGCGGAGGCCGCCAGGAGCGAGTCGCCGTGCTTGGAGACGCCCACCGGGTCGACGACCGAGGGGGCGTCCGTGCCCGCGATCAACTCGGCGACCGTCTCGACCAGTTCAGCCGACGCCAGCATGCCGGTCTTGACGGCCTGGACGCCGATGTCGTCGACGACGCTGCGGTACTGCGCGCGCACCGCCTCCACCGGCAGCTCCCAAAAGCCTTGTACGCCGAGGGAGTTCTGCGCGGTGACGGCCGTGACGACGCTCATGCCGTGCGTGCCGAGCGCCAGCATCGTCTTCAAGTCGGCCTGGATGCCCGCGCCGCCGCCGGAGTCGGAGCCCGCGACGGTCAGGACGCGTGGGGGCGCGGTCGTGGAGGGCGCGGTCGTGGGGGGCGCGGTCATGCTCAGTCCTCGAGGTTGTCGCCGAAGTGGTCCCAGCCCTTGCTGGTCCAGGGCGCCCCGTCCACCGTCACCTGCGGCAGGGCCGAGGGGTTGAGGACCTCGCCGATGACCTTCCAGCGGGCGGGGAGCTTCACGTCCGGCGGGAACGTCGCCACGATCGCGTGGTCCTCGCCGCCGTTGAGCACCCACTGCAGGGGGTCGACGCCGACGGCCTGGCCGATGTCGTTCATCTGGGAGGGCACGTCGACGTCTCCGGAGCGGATGTCGATGCGCACCTTGCTCGCATCGGCGATGTGGCCGAGGTCGGCGATCAGTCCGTCGCTCACGTCCGTCATCGACGTCGCGCCGAGGCCGGCGGCCGCGGGGCCCGCGTGGTACGGCGGTTCGGGCCTGCGGTGGGCCTCCACGAAGGCGCGGGGCGAGCGGAATCCCCGCGAGAGCACCGCGTGCCCGGCGGCGGACCAGCCCAACCAGCCGGTGACGGCGACGACATCGCCGGGCTGTGCCCCCGCGCGCGTGACCGGCTCGTGGTTGCGCAGGTCGCCGAGTGCGGTGATCGCGACGGTGATCGTGTCGCCGCGTACGACATCGCCGCCCACGACCGCCGCTCCCGCGACCTGGCATTCGTCCCGCAGGCCGTCCATGAGCTCGGTGGGCCAGCTGGCGGGGAGTTCGGCGGGTACGACAAGGCCCAGGAGGAGCGCGGTCGGTACGGCGCCCATGGCCGCGATATCGGCCAAATTCTGCGCGGCTGCCTTGCGGCCCACGTCGTACGCGGTGGACCAGTCGCGGCGGAAGTGCCGCCCCTCCAGGAGGATGTCGGTGCTCGCCACGACCCTGCGGTCGGGCGCCGACACGACAGCGGCGTCATCGCCCGGACCGAGCCGGACGGCCGGGGTGGAGGTGAGCCGAGAGGTGAGTTCCCTGATGAGCCCGAACTCCCCCAACTCGCCGACGGTTCCCTTCACCGGGACTCACCATGCCCTTTCACGCTGCTCGGCTTGCGGTCGCGAGCCGTCACTGTCATAGGTACGGTCGATATGACCGTCAACTTCTGTTGCCCGTCCACCGCGATGTGCGCGCCACAGCTCTCCCGGGTCTCCCCGCGAGAAGCGGCGACGCGGTACCGTGGCGTCCCTTCTCCCCACATGATCCTCGTGGCCGCCCTGGAGGTTCCGTGGTACAGGCGTACATCCTGATCCAAACAGAGGTCGGCAAAGCGTCGACCGTCGCCGAGCTGATCGGCAAGATCCCAGGAGTGATCCAGGCCGAGGACGTGACCGGACCCTACGATGTCATCGTGCGCGCCCAGGCGGACACGGTCGACGAACTCGGCCGCATGGTGGTCGCCAAAGTCCAGCAAGTGGACGGCATCACCCGGACCCTGACCTGCCCCGTCGTGCACCTCTAGCCCCCGTCTACCCTTGGCCGGTGAAGATTTCCCGTCGCCGGCGTCGCTGCGTCGTCTCAGCTCCCGCTCTCGCACTCCTGATCGCGTCCGCGGGCTGCTCCTCAGCAGACGAAGCGGCGAAGGCTGCGGTTCCCGCCCCGGACAGCAAGGTCACCGAACTGTGCCGGAACCTGGACAAGCGGCTGCCGAAGAAGGTGGACGGTCTTGAGCGCGCTGATCCCGAGCCGAAGTCCGAACTGACCGCCGGGTGGGGAGACCCGGCGATCATACTGCGCTGTGGTGTCGCCAGACCGTCCGAGATGAACAACCCCGAGGCGGACGGTGTGACGGCGGACGGCGTCAACTGGCTGCTCGAAGAGCAGGACGACGGCTCGTTCCGCTTCACCTCCACGCTGCGCAAGGCCTACGTGGAGGTCACCCTGCCCAAGGAGCGCGCGGGGAGCGGCGTGAGCCCGCTGACGGACTTCGCCGCCCCCGTCAAGAAGGCGATCCCCAAGGGGATCGCGTAGCGCCTCAGCGGCGTCTTCAGGGGGCGCTAGCGCAGCCCTGTGGACCGGTTGAGGGCCGCCTGGACGAGGCGGTCCACCAGCTCGGGGTAGCTGACGCCGCTCGCTTCCCACATCTTCGGGTACATCGAGATGGGCGTGAAGCCGGGCATCGTGTTGATCTCGTTGATCACGAACTTCCCGTCCTCGGTGAGGAAGAAGTCCGCGCGCACCAGGCCCTCGCAGGACGTGGCCTCGAAGGCGTCGACCGCGAGCCGCTGGATCTCGGCCGTCTGCTCGGGCGTCAGCGGGGCGGGCACGATCCCGGGCGTCGAGTCGATGTACTTCGCCTCGAAGTCGTAGTAGTCGTGCGACTGCACCGGCGGGATCTCGGCGGGCACGCTCGCGCGCGGCCCGTCCTCGAACTCCAGGACCCCGCACTCGATCTCACGGCCGCGCAGGAGCGACTCGATCAGGATCTTGGGGTCGTGACGGCGGGCCTCGTCGATCGCCTCGTCGAGGCCTTCGAAGGAGTCGACCTTCGTGATGCCCATCGAAGAGCCGCCGCGCGCGGGCTTGATGAACAGCGGCCAGCCGTGCTCGCCGGCGAATTCGGCGATCTTCTTGCGGGCGGCCTGCTGGTCGCGGTCCCACTCGCGCGGGCGGATCACCAGGTACGGGCCGACGGGCAGCCCGAAGGAGGTGAACACCCGCTTCATGTACTCCTTGTCCTGGCCCACGGCCGATGCGAGCACTCCGGCACCCACGTAGGGCACTCCGGAGAGCTCAAGGAGCCCCTGGAGGGTGCCGTCCTCGCCGTAAGGACCGTGCAGCATCGGGAAGACCACGTCGACGTCGCCGAGCGCCTTGGGCACGGAGCCGGGCTCGCTGTAGACGACCTCGCGGTTGCCAGGGTCAAGGGGCATCACGACGCCGCCGTCGGCCGACTCGGCCAGCGCGTCGACGTTGGGCACCTGCCGGTCGGTGATCGCCATGCGGTCGGGATCGTCGGCGGTCAGCGCCCAGCGGCCGTCCGTCGTGATGCCGATGGGCAGGACGTCGTACTTGGTGCGGTCGATGGCACGCAGCACGGCGCCCGCCGTGACGACCGAGATGCCGTGCTCCGAACTGCGGCCGCCGAAGACGACGGCCACACGCGGCTTGCGGAGCGGCAGCTCAGAGCTCTGCTCGGGGCGCGCCTTGGGGCTCTGGGGGAGGTTCTCGCTGCTCATATCGGCTTGAGGGTACCCGCTGGCCCGCACAGAGTCAGCGGCGCTCGGCCTTGGCGCTGCGCGACATCAGCTCCTTGAGGGCGACCACCGGCGGCGTGCCCTCATGCACGATGCCCACGACCGTCTCGGTGATGGGCATGTCGACGCCGTGCCTGCGCGCCAGATCGAGCACCGACTCACAGGACTTGACGCCCTCGGCGGTCTGCTTGGTGACCGCGATGGTCTCCTCGAGCGTCATGCCCTTGCCGAGGTTCGTGCCGAAGGTGTGGTTGCGCGACAGGGGCGACGAGCAGGTGGCCACCAGGTCGCCGAGGCCCGCGAGTCCGGAGAACGTCAGCGGGTCCGCGCCCATCGCCAGGCCCAGGCGGGTGGTCTCGGCCAGGCCGCGGGTGATGAGCGATCCCTTGGCGTTGTCGCCGAGGCCCATGCCGTCCGCGATGCCGACGGCGAGACCGATGACGTTCTTGACGGCGCCGCCGAGTTCGCAGCCGACGACGTCCGTGTTCGTGTACGGGCGGAAGTACGGGGTGTGGCAGGCGGTCTGGAGGCGTTGCGCGATCGATTCGTCGCGGCAGGCGACCACGGCCGCGGCGGGCTGCCTTGCGGCGATCTCGCGGGCGAGGTTGGGTCCCGTGACGACGGCGATGCGGTCGGCGGCGACCTTCGTGACGTCCTCGATGACCTCGCTCATCCGCATCGCGGAGCCCAGCTCGACGCCCTTCATGAGGGAGACGAGCACGGTGTCGGGGGCGAGCAGCGGCGCCCACTCGGCGAGGTTGCCGCGCAGCGTCTGCGAGGGAACGGCGAGCACGGTGAAGTCGGCGCCGGCCGCGGCCTCGGCCGGGTCGGTGGTCGCCCTGAGGCTCTGCGGGAGTTCGACACCGGGGAGGTAGTCCGGGTTGCTGTGCGAGGAGTTGACCGCGTCGGCGAGTTCGGCGCGACGGCCCCACAGGGTGACGTCGCACCCCGCGTCGGCGAGCACCATGCCGAAGGCAGTACCCCAAGAGCCCGTTCCGAAGACGGCGGCCTTCACCGGGTTCGTCACTTGCTGTCCTCCGTGGTGATCTCAGGGGTGGGGGTGGGCTCAGGGGTGATCTCAGAGGTGATCTCAGGGGTGTTCCCGGGGACGCTCCGGCCGTTCCGGTCCGCCGCCTTGCGTCGCTGCGCGAGCCGCGCCTTGCGCGGGTCGTAGGGGGTCTCGGGGGCCTTCTCCTGCCGGATCTCCTCCAGGAGTTCGGTGACCGCGGCCATGATGGTCTCGGTCACCTCCCGCAGGATCTCGGGGCTCGGTTCCTTGTCGTAGAAGCGCGAGAGGTCGACCGGCCTGCCCGCGAGCACCTGGAGCCTCTTGCGCGGGAAGAGGCTGAGCTTCTTGCTGTACGGGGGAAGTGCGAGGTTGGCGCCCCACTGCGCGACGGGGATCACCGGGCACTTCGTGCGCAGGGCGACCCGCGCGGCACCGGACTTGGCCGTCATCGGCCACATCTCGGGGTCCCTGGTGAGGGTGCCTTCGGGGTAGAACGCCACACACTCACCGCGCTCGATCGCGTCGACCGCGGCACGGAAGGCGTCGAGCGCGTTCGTGGTCTCGCGGTAGACCGGGATCTGGCCCGTGCCCTTCATGACCTTGCCGACGAACCCGTCCTTGAAAAGGCCGTCCTTTGCCAGGAAACGAGGCACTCGTCCGGTGTTGTACTGAAAATGCGCGTACGAGAGCGGGTCGATATACGAGTTGTGATTCACCGCGGTGATGAATCCACCGTCGGCCGGAATGTGTTCCATTCCTCGCCAGTCCCGCTTGAACAGAACCACCAGCGGCGGTTTAGCGATGACCGCCGCCAGGCGGTACCAGAAGCCGATTCTGCGGCGGGACACTCGGACACCTTCCTCCATGAACCTGGTCGGCCGCACAAGTGTCGCCCCGGGCTGCCGGTCTGTCGAGAACACCGTACGCCCGCCCCAAGGGCCCGGCCCCGGTAGTGCCCCGGTCAGCAGGTCACAATGGGCCCGACGCGAAGGACGGAGCCGCCCCCCGTGCAGTGGACCCTGGTCATACCCCTGAAACCGCTGGAGCGCGCCAAGAGCAGGCTCACCGCCAGCACCGGCGACACCCTGCGTCCGGGCCTCGCCCTCGCCTTCGCGCAGGACACCGTGGCCGCCGCTGTGGCCTGTCCCGCGGTACGGGATGTGGTGGTCGTCACGGACGACGGCCTCGCCGGGCGCGAGCTGGCGGCACTGGGGGCCCGGATCGTGCGGGACGAGCCCACCGGCGGCCTCAACGCCGCCCTGGCGCACGGAACGGCGGCCGTGCGCGCCGGGCGGCCCGAAACGGCTGTCGCGACGCTGAATGCCGATCTCCCTGCGCTGCGCCCGCTGGAATTGGCCCGGGTGCTCGACAGTGCGGCCCAATTTCCCCGTTCTTTCCTCGCGGATGCCGCGGGAATCGGGACGACACTGCTGTCCGCGGCCCCCGGCGCGGAATTGCGCCCCGCATTCGGCGGGGCATCCCGTTCCCGGCACGCGGCCTCGGGTGCGGTGGAACTTCCGCTCGAGGACGTCGACTCCGTACGCCAGGACGTGGACACCGGCGACGATCTGCGGGCCGCGCTCGCGCTTGGCGTCGGGCCGCGCACGGCGGCGGCTGCCGCGCGGCTGCTGATCGCCGACTGAGTACGCTTCCCCCATGCAGGCGACCGCGTACACGTACGACTCCGAGACCCGCAGCGGCAGCGTGCTGCTCGACGACGGCACCCCGGTGCCCTTCGATCCCCCGGCGTTCGACGCGGGCGGCCTGCGGCTGCTGAGGCCCGGCCAGCGCGTACGGATCGAGGTCGAGGGAGAGGGCGAGCAGCGCCGCATCACCTTGGTGACGCTGCAGACGTTCTGAGCCCCGGGCGCCCCTCCACGCCCCGCACAGAGCCCCGCACACGCCGCGGGCCGGGCTCCCAGTGGGGAGCCCGGCCCGGCGCGTGAGTGCCCTCGTGCCCTTACTTCTTGCGGGCGGTCGCCTTCTTGGCGGTGGTCTTGCGCGCCGTCGACTTCTTGGCGGGCGCCTTCTTCGCGGTGGCCTTCTTGGCCGGCGCGGTCTTCTTGGCGGTGGCCTTCTTGGCGGTGGTGGCCTTCTTCGCCGTCGCCTTCTTGGCCGTGGACGCCTTCTTCGCCGTCGCCGTCGCCTTCTTGGCGGTGGCCTTCTTGGCCGTGGACGCCTTCTTCGCCGTCGCCGTCGTCTTCTTGGCGGTGGCCTTCTTGGCGGTGGCAGCCTTCTTCGCCGTCGCCTTCTTGGCGGTGGCCTTCTTGGCCGCAGCCTTCTTCACGGTCGCCGAAGCGCTGCCGCCCGAAAGGCTGCCCTTGGGCGCCTTCTTGACCGCGACGTCGTTCTTCGGGAGCTTCTTCGAGCCGCTCACCAGGTCCTTGAAGCCCTGGCCTGCGCGGAAGCGCGGAACCGAGGTCTTCTTGACCCGAACGCGCTCCCCGGTCTGCGGGTTGCGGGCGTAACGGGCCGGACGGTCAACCTTCTCGAACGAGCCGAAACCGGTGACCGAAACACGGTCTCCGCTGACCACGGCACGGACGACTGCGTCCAGAACCGCGTCCACGGCGTCGGCGGCCTGCTGACGGCCGCCCACCTTGTCGGCAATCGCTTCTACGAGCTGCGCCTTGTTCACGTCTTCCCCTTCGGAGACCTCGCCCGAGCGTATTCGCCAGGCTTTTTCGCACGTTAGGCAGATATATACCGCAAATCAAACACGAAACGGGCTAATCACCCTTGTGCCGCAACGAACTCGACTGTCCATGAGTTCCTCGAGGGTTCCTCGAAGGGCCGTTTGAGCCTTGCGGCTCAAGCGTCTTCGGGGAATCGACCCTCGTCGGCTTCGTCGATGGACTCCATCAATCGCTCCAGACGCCTTGCCGCATCGGCGAGATCGTGTTTGGCCGCGGCCGTAATGACCAGCAGCTTCCGGGTCAGCGCCATCCGTACGCCCTCCGGGACTTGCAGTGCACGCACCCTTGAGTGCGCTTCCTTCAGTTGGTCCGCAACAAGCCCGTAGAGCTCGAGTTGGCTGTCACGTTCCATGCACCGATTGTGCCATCTGGGGCGAGTTGTCGCCTCCGCAGGGGGTAACTACCCACATCCGGCGCCCTCCTGAGGGTACCCGGTCAGACGGAGTACAAGGGGATTTCAAGCCTCTTCTGCCGTCCGAATCAAGGGAGTTGAGACCACCCGTTCAGGTCATCGCGCACCTCGGAGGGGGCAGACACAGATGTACCCCCAACCGTCCACGATTGGGGGTACACCAGGGTGTTGCGGGGGTGTCAGACCTGCACCGTCCGCGGCTTGTGCGAGGGGCGCTTCGTCTCGTAAGCGGCGATGTGCGGCTCGTTCTGGAGCGTGATGCTGATGTCGTCCAGACCGTTCAGGAGACGCCAGCGGGCGTTCTCGTCGAGCTCGAAGTCGGCGGTGATTCCCTCGGCGCGGACTTGGCGATCCTGCAGGTCAACGGTGATTTCGGCCTGCGGGTCGCGCTCCGTCAGCTCCCAGAGCGCGTCCACGACCTTCTGGTCGAGCACGACGGTGAGCAGACCGTTCTTCAGCGAGTTGCCGCGGAAGATGTCGGCGAAGCGCGAGGAGATGACGGCCTTGAAGCCGAAGTTCTGCAGCGCCCACACGGCGTGCTCGCGCGAGGAGCCCGTTCCGAAGTCGGGACCGGCGACCAGGACCGTGGCGCCCTGGCGTTCGGGCTTGTTCAGGACGAACTCGCCGTCCTTGCGCCAGGCCTCGAAGAGCCCGTCCTCAAATCCGTCCCGGGTGACCTTCTTCAGCCAGTGGGCGGGGATGATCTGGTCGGTGTCGACGTTGCTGCGGCGCAGCGGGACGGCCCGGCCGGTGTGCGTGGTGAATGCTTCCATGGCTCTCAGACTCCGGCGGTCGCAGGGGCGTCGGTCAGGTCGGCGGGCGAGGCCAGGTGGCCCGTCACCGCGGTGGCGGCGGCCACCTGGGGCGACACCAGATGGGTGCGTCCGCCCTTGCCCTGCCTGCCCTCGAAGTTGCGGTTGGAGGTCGACGCGGAGCGCTCGCCGGGCGCCAGTTGGTCGGGGTTCATGCCCAGACACATCGAGCAGCCCGCGTGCCGCCATTCGGCGCCCGCCGCGGTGAAGACCTTGTCCAGGCCCTCCGCGACGGCATCCAGGGCGACCCGGACCGAGCCGGGGACGACCAGCATCCGTACGCCGTCGGCGACTTTGCGGCCCTCGACGATGGAGGCGGCCGCCCGCAGGTCCTCGATGCGGCCGTTGGTGCACGAACCTACGAAGACGGTGTCGACCTTGATGTCGCGCAGCGCCTGTCCCGCGGTCAACCCCATGTATTCCAGGGCCTTTTCGGCGGCGTACCGCTCCGACGCGTCTTCGTACGAAGCAGGATCGGGGACCCGCGCCGAGAGCGGCGCGCCCTGGCCCGGGTTGGTGCCCCAGGTGACGAACGGCGCGAGCTTGGTGGCGTCGATGTAGACCTCGGCGTCGAAGACCGCGTCCTCGTCCGTCTTCAGGGTCTTCCAGTACGCGACCGCCGCGTCCCACTCCTCGCCCTTCGGGGCGTGGTCGCGGCCCTCGATGTAGTCGAAGGTGGTGGCGTCGGGGGCGATCATGCCCGCGCGGGCGCCGGCCTCGATCGACATGTTGCAGATGGTCATGCGGGCTTCCATCGAGAGTTTCTCGATGGCGGAGCCGCGGTACTCCAGGACGTAGCCCTGGCCGCCGCCGGTGCCGATCTTGGTGATGATCGCGAGGATCAGGTCCTTGGCCGTGACGTCGTCGGGCAGTTCGCCGTCGACGGTGATGGCCATGGTCTTCGGCGGGGCCATCGGCAGCGTCTGGGTCGCCAGGACGTGCTCGACCTGGGAGGTCCCGATGCCGAACGCCAGCGCGCCGAAGGCGCCGTGCGTGGAGGTGTGGGAGTCACCGCAGACCACGGTGGTGCCGGGCTGGGTCAGGCCCAGCTGGGGGCCCACCACGTGCACGACGCCCTGCTCGACGTCGCCCAGCGAGTGCAGACGTACGCCGAAATCCGCGCAGTTCTTGCGCAGCGTCTCCAACTGCGCCCGCGAGACCGGGTCGGCGATGGGCTTGTCGATGTCGAGGGTCGGGGTGTTGTGATCCTCGGTGGCGATGGTGAGGTCGAGGCGCCGCACGGGGCGGCCTGCCTGGCGGAGGCCGTCGAAGGCCTGCGGGCTCGTCACCTCGTGCAGCAGGTGCAGATCGATGAAGAGAAGGTCGGGCTCGCCTTCGGCGCGCCGGACGACGTGGTCGTCCCAGACCTTTTCCGCGAGTGTCCTACCCATCGCTTTCCCTCCGACCGGCTGTGTTGAGCCGGCCCAACTAGAGAATTGTTCGTCCACGCCCGTACCCCTCGTGCCGTGCGTGGACCGCTTTCCGTTGGTCCGCGGATCGCAACTACAGGGTGACGTGTTCCATGGAAAATTGAACTTGCGTTTCACAGAGTGAGACGCGAGTATCGACGCATGGACAACTCTAGCGGCGTCGGCGTTCTCGACAAGGCGGCTCTCGTCTTGAGCGCCCTGGAGTCCGGTCCGGCCACCCTCGCGGGGCTGGTCGCGGCCACCGGACTCGCACGACCCACGGCACATCGCCTCGCTGTGGCACTGGAACACCACCGGATGGTGGCGCGCGACATGCAGGGCCGTTTCATTCTCGGCCCGCGGCTCGCGGAACTCGCGGCGGCGGCCGGCGAGGACCGCCTGCTCGCCACGGCGGGCCCGGTCCTCACGCACCTGCGTGACGTGACGGGCGAGAGCGCGCAGCTCTATCGCCGGCAGGGCGACATGCGCATCTGTGTCGCCGCGGCCGAGCGCCTCTCGGGCTTGCGGGACACGGTCCCTGTGGGCTCGACGCTCACCATGAAGGCGGGCTCGTCCGCGCAGATCCTGATGGCCTGGGAGGAGCCGGAGCGCCTGCACCGCGGCCTCCAGGGCGCCCGCTTCACGGCCACGGCCCTTTCGGGCGTACGCCGCCGGGGCTGGGCCCAGTCGATCGGCGAGCGGGAGCCGGGCGTCGCGTCCGTCTCCGCCCCCGTGCGCGGCCCATCGAACCGCGTGGTCGCCGCCGTCTCGGTCTCCGGGCCGATCGAGCGCCTGACCCGCCACCCGGGCCGGATGCACGCCCAGGCCATCATCGACGCCGCCGGGCGCCTGTCCGAGGCCCTGCGCCGCACGGGCTGACCGCACCACGCGCAGACAGCACACAGAACGCCCGAGGGGCCGCCTCAACGCCGCGGCGGCCCCTCGGGCGTTTTCCTGTCCGTGCCCGGGTGCTCTCAGACCGCCTTGAGGCGGTCGGCGGCCCGCTCTCCCCGGCGGCCGACCGGCACGACACCGATGGCCTTCCCCAGGCCGAACTCCGGCATGTTGATGTACACCGCCTCATGGGCACCGGCCGACACGGCATACGTCTCGTGCCAGAAGCCGACCTTCCCCTTGCCCTCCCGCATCCGCCGGTTGAAGGCCGCCCAGGCGGGGCGGTGCTCCTTGCCCTGCTCGGACGCGTAGGCGATCAGCTTCTCCGGCGACTCCCAGTACTGCACGACGTACAGCACTCGCGGAGCGCCGAGCAGCAGCTGATAGCCGAGCATGCCGCTCCCCCGGTCCACGGACAGCTCCTTGAGCATCCGCGGCATCGCGCGGAAGACGGGCCACCAACTGCGCACGGCGCGGAAGTTGTTGATGCGCATCCCGATGGTGAAGACGGTGACACCGCCCTGCGCATCGGCGGTCATGCGCCCTTCGATCGGCTTGGTGCTCACGATGGTTCCCCCTTCAGAGAGCGTTCAGGAGAGCGTTGGATAGTTCCGCTATCCATGATTGGATAGTGCCACTCCCCAAGTGGATACGCAAGAGGCAAGAGGAGGAATGAGCCGATGAGACTGGCGGAGCTCAGTACGCGCAGCGGGGTCTCGACGGCCACGATCAAGTACTACCTGCGCGAGGGCCTGCTCCCGCCGGGCCGCCGCGTGAGCGCGACGCAGGCCGAGTACGACGAGGAGCACCTGGAGCGGCTGCGGCTCGTGAGGGCGCTCATCCAGGTGGGGCGGGTGCCGATCGCGTCCGCCCGGGATGTGCTCACCGCCCTGGAGGACGACTCCCTGGACCACAACTCCCGCCTGGGCACGGCTGTTTCGGCGCTCCCCCACGGCCCCGAGTCCGCCGCGGACGACGCGAGCACAGAGGCCGCGCGGCATACCGTCGACGCGCTCCTCGACCGGCTCGACTGGGAGTACATCCAGGGGCACGGGGCCGATTCGCCGGCGTACCGGATGCTGGTGACCGCGGTCGGCACACTGTCCCGGCTCGGATATCCGTGCGCCGTCGAGGACTTGGCGCCCTATGCGCGAGCGGGGCGCCAACTGGCCGTCAGCGACCTGGACTTGATCGAGCGGTACGACTCACCGGACGAGCAGTTGCAGGCGGCCGTCGCGCTCACCGTCCTCTACGAACCGGTGCTGCTCGCGCTGCGCCGCATCGCTCAGGCGGAGGAGTCCAACCGCCGCTTCGGACAAGGCGCCAGGGAATGACGAAGGGGCCCTCCCTCGCGGGAAGGCCCCTTGTCCATTCGCGTACCCCCGACCGGATTCGAACCGGCGCTACCGCCTTGAGAGGGCGGCGTGCTAGGCCGCTACACAACGGGGGCTAGCTTGTCCTGCTGTACTGCGCTGGGCTACCAGGACTCGAACCTAGAACAACGGAACCAGAAACCGTCGTGTTGCCAATTACACCATAGCCCACAGTGGTCTAGACCAGCCAGACCTTGCGTACCCCCGACCGGATTCGAACCGGCGCTACCGCCTTGAGAGGGCGGCGTGCTAGGCCGCTACACAACGGGGGCCCTAGCGATCCTGCATCGGCTGCAGTGGGTGCGACCCGGACTGCTTCCATGGGAAGGATCTGTACCCCCGACCGGATTCGAACCGGCGCTACCGCCTTGAGAGGGCGGCGTGCTAGGCCGCTACACAACGGGGGCGTTGCAGATAAGCTCTGCGAGCTGGCCTACCAGGACTCGAACCTAGACTAACGGAACCAGAAACCGTCGTGCTGCCAATTACACCATAGGCCATCGATACGCAACCCCTTGCGGGAGTTCTGATCGACTTACGCTTCCTGTTCGGACCTTTCGGCCTTCTCGGGCGGCGCAGGAAGAACATTACCCGAAGGTGGACGGCGCTCCAAAACGGGTATCGGAGCGGAGCAGCGCGGGCAGCTCGGCGAGACGCGTAATGCGGTGCACGCCCGACGGGCCTTCCTGAGATGCGCTGTTGCGGTCGAGCCAGATCCCGAGAAGTCCCGCGTCACGGGCGCCCCTGGCGTCGATCTCCGGCTGGTCCCCCACGTAGGCGATCTCGTCGGGCCGCAGCCCCATCGCCGTGCACACCGCGAGGAAGGCCTCGGCCGCGGGCTTGGAGACGCCGAGTTCGGCGGCGCACAGGACGGCCTCGAAGCGGTCGCGCACGCCGAGAACGCTCAACTTGCGCTCCTGGACGACCAGGGCCGAGTTGGACAGGACCGCCTGGCGGTAGTCGCCGGCGAGGGCGTCCAGGGTGGGGACGGTGTCCGGGAAGAGGGACCAGGCGGATTCGTAGTGGACGAGGTAGCGCTCGAACCAGGCGTCCGCCTCCTGGTCGGTCAGGACCGCGTCCAGGAACTCGCGTACGCGGTCGCGGCGCTGGGCCTCGAACTCGATCCCTCCGGCGCTGAAGCGTGCCCAGTGGCGCTCGGTGATCTCTTTCCACAGGACGAGGGCGCGCTCGGCGGTCTCGTACCGCTCGAGGAGGCCTTCGGCGGTGAGGTGGGCGTGCATGCCGGTGGTGTCGGCGTACGCGTAATCGAAGATCGTGTCGTCTACGTCCCAGACCACGGCTTTGATCGGCATGGCTACGACGGTATGCCAAGGACCCGGGAGCCGTGGTGGCTTCCGGGTCCTTCGTCGGCGTACTCGCTGCTACGCGGCCAGCTTCGCCAGGGTCGCGTCGATGCGGGACAGGGACTTCTCCTTGCCCAGGATCTCCAGGGACTCGAAGAGGGGCAGGCCGACCGTGCGGCCCGTGACGGCCACGCGGACCGGGGCCTGGGCCTTGCCGAGCTTCAGGCCGTGCTCCTCGCCGGCGGCCAGGACGGCCTCCTTGAGGGACTCGGGGGACGTCCAGTCGGCGGCGTAGAGCTTGGCGCGGGCCGTCGCCAGGAGGGCGGCCGGGTCGCCCTTGCCCATGGCCTTGGTCCAGGACGCCTCGTCCTCGACGGGCTCGTCCAGGAAGAGGAAGTCGACGTTCTCCGTGATCTCGGAGAGGACCTTGATGCGGGTCTGGGCGTGGGGGGCGATGGCCTCCCAGGCCGCCTGGTCGAACGCCTCGGGGGCCCAGTTGGCGTGCGGGGCCTTCAGCCACGGCTCGCAGGCCGCCGCGAACGCCTTCACGTCCAGCATGCGGATGTGGTCGGCGTTGATCGCCTCGGCCTTCTTCAGGTCGAAGCGGGCCGGGTTGGCGTTCACGTCCGCGAGGTCGAACTTGGCGACCATGTCCGGGATCGAGAAGACGTCCTGGTCCGCGGAGAACGACCAGCCCAGGAGGGACAGGTAGTTCAGCAGGCCCTCGGGGAGGAAGCCGCGCTCGCGGTAGAGGTTCAGGGACGCCTGCGGGTCGCGCTTGGAGAGCTTCTTGTTGCCCTCGCCCATGACGTACGGGAGGTGGCCGAAGGCCGGGGTCTCCTTGGCGATGCCCAGGTCGGTCAGCGCCTTGTAGAGGGCGATCTGGCGTGGGGTCGAGGAGAGCAGGTCCTCGCCGCGCAGGACGTGGGTGATCTCCATCAGGGCGTCGTCGACCGGGTTCACCAGGGTGTAGAGCGGTGCTCCGTTGGCGCGGACGATGCCGTAGTCCGGGACGTTCTCCGGCTGGACGGTGATCTCGCCGCGGACCAGGTCCGTGAAGGTGATCGCCTCGTCGGGCATGCGGAAGCGGACGATGGGCTTGCGGCCCTCCGTGTCGTACGCGGCACGCTGCTCGGTGGTCAGGTCGCGGCAGTGGCCGTCGTAGCCGGACGGCTTGCCGGCGGCGCGGGCGGCGTCGCGGCGGGTGTCCAGCTCCTCCGTGGAGCAGTAGCAGTAGTACGCGCGGCCCGCGTCCAGGAGCTTGGCGGCGACGTCCTGGTAGATGTCCATGCGCTGCGACTGGCGGTACGGCGCGTGCGGGCCACCGACCTCGGGGCCCTCGTCCCAGTCGAAGCCCAGCCAGCGCATCGACTCCAGAAGCTGCTCGTACGACTCCTCCGAGTCGCGAGCCGCGTCGGTGTCCTCGATGCGGAAGACCAGGACGCCCTCGTTGTGCCGGGCGTAGGCCCAGTTGAAGAGAGCGGTGCGGACCAGGCCCACGTGGGGGTTGCCGGTCGGCGAGGGACAGAACCGTACGCGTACGGGAGTCGCGTTAGCCACGCTTGATCACCTTGTTGGTGAGAGTGCCGATGCCTTCGATGGTGACGGCGACCTCGTCGCCGACGTTGAGGGGCCCGACGCCTGCCGGGGTGCCCGTGAGGATGACGTCGCCCGGGAGCAGCGTCATGGCCTCGGAGATGTGCACGATCAGGTCCTCGATGGAACGGACCATCTCGGCCGTACGCCCCAGCTGGCGCTGTTCGCCGTTGACCGTGCACTGGATGGTGAGGTCTGAGGGGTCGAGCTCGGTCTCCACCCAGGGGCCCAGCGGGCAGGAGGTGTCGAAGCCCTTGGCCCTGGCCCACTGGTTCTCGCGCTTCTGGACGTCACGCGCGGTGACGTCGTTGGCGCAGGTGTAGCCGAGGATGACGTCGCGGGCGCGCTCGCGCGGGACCTCGCGGCACATGCGGCCGATGACCACGGCCAGCTCGGCCTCGTAGTGCAGCTCCTGTGAGAAGGAGGGGTACGCGATGGAGTCACCGGGGCCGATCACCGAGGTGGACGGCTTGAAGAAGGCGACCGGGGTGTCGGGGACCTCGTTGCCGAGTTCCTTCGCGTGGTCCGCGTAGTTGCGGCCGATGCCCACGACCTTGTTGGGGAGCACCGGCGGCAGCAGCCTGACCTTGCTCAGCGGGACCTTCGTGCCGGAGAGCTCGAAGTCCGCGAACGGGATGCCCTTGATGATGTCGAGGACGAGCCCATCGGTCGTTCCGGGGGGACTTTCGCCCTCGACCGCGCCGAAGGCGACGTTGCCGTCGATGGAGAACCTGGCGATGCGCAAGAGCGGTGCCCTTTGCTGGAGGGAGAGTCTGACACCCCAGGCTAACGTGGCCGTGTGCCGCGAAGCCTCCTGTGACCCTGCGGCTCCGCCGCCCGTTGATCGCGCTTCGCGCTCGTCCTCAATCGCCGGACGGGCTGGAATCCCGCGGCCGCACCCGGCTCCTCAGGCTGCCGACGGGCTGAACTCCTCCGGCGCGTCCATCAGGATCGTGCGCTTCGGGTTGGCCGTCACCTGCGGCAGTTCTGTCGCGTGGTCCGGCTGCTCGGCGGCCGGGGCGACCTCCTGCGCGTCCGTGAGGTGCGCGAGAGTGGTGCGGCGCGGGTTGGCTATGTTGCGGAACATCGCCGACTTCACAGTCTTCATCTGCTGTACGGACCCTGTCAGTTGTGGCGTCATGGGGTGGACGCGGGTTGTCGAATTCGCCATCCCTGTAAAGCGTCAGGCTAAACATCCAATTCCCGCCCAAAGCCCGGATGAGGCCTTGATCTTGATGTGAGTTTGCTCACGAGCGAGCGGGCAAATGGGTCAATTCAGGCCCGTGAAGGGCTTGTTGGAATCGGACATTGCGCCACTGAAGGCATCATTCCGCTCCCGATCATGAAGACTGGGACACGACTGGGACACCCCTCGCCCGTTGGATTCCTGGGCCTAATCGACCGTTTTGCCCCAGATCACTTTCTACGTCTCGTGACGCGCCACTCACGCCGTGTCACGGAGATGGCGACGCGACACACGGGCCTTGTTGGAGATCCTGCACTGTGCTGGAATTCCCGGGACCGCCGCGGGATCGAACCGGCGCGCAGGGGCGCAACGCAGCGCCGAGTGGCGGCGGGAAAGGGGAGCAGCGCCGGTCACTCACGACCACCATGGGGCGTTCTGCGCCCCACGACGCCGACACCGTCCCGCCGTTTGTGCGGAGGGACGCCTGGTCCAGAGGTTGCGACGCTAGTGCAGGGACGTTTCAAGAGGGATGGCAGCAGCGCTGCGGCAGAGCCGGAGCGCGGCGGGACCGACCGCGGCTCCTCGGCCCAGCACGCCCAGAACCCCGGGCAGGTACCGTCCGGCGACAGCGGCCTCGGTGCCGCGCGCGGAGCCGGCGGCAAAAGCCTGCCCACGGCCGCCGCGAACTCGGGCAGTGCGACGGGCACGGTGAAGTCACCCACCGGCCCCGGCTCGCGAATAGCCCTGCGCAACTGGCGCATCTCCACCCGACTGGTCTCGCTGCTCGCGCTCCCCGTGATCACCGCGACCTCCCTCGGCGCTCTTCGTATCAATGAGTCGATGGACGAGATCCAGCAGCTCAACAACATGAAGATGCTGACCGACATGACCAAGCGGGCCACCGAGCTGGCCTCCGCGCTCCAGGAGGAGCGCGACCGCTCGGCAGGCCCCCTTGCGCATGGCGCGAACTCCTCGGACTACGTGGTCAAGGGCGCCCGGCAGAAGACCGACCGCGCGTACAACCGCTTCCTGCAGGAGACGCAGGACCTCGACAACACCGACGGCGACAAGGGCCTCCTCGGCGTCCGGGCGAACACGGTCGAGATCACCCAGCAGCTCCAGCAGATCAACAAGGTCCGCAAGGACGCCTACACGGACGAGAACTCCACCTCGCAGACCGTGGACGCCTACAGCCAGCTCATCGAGCAGCTGCTCTCGCTCTCCTCGGACATGGCGCAGGCGACCAGCAACCCGGACATGATCCAGCGCACCCGCGCCCTGACGGCCTTCTCCTCCGCCAAGGAGTACGCCTCGGTGCAGCGCGCCGTGATCGCCGCCTCGCTTCCCGCGGGCGACAGCGTGTTCGGCAAGATCTCCGAGACCGACCGGCGCTACGGCTGGTCCGCCCTCGACAAGGAGGGCTCCGAGCTCCAGGCCTTCAAGGGCATCTACTCGGGCAACGCCGACGAGCTGACCAAGCCCATCGACGGCGGCAACTCGTCCATCAAGGGCGCCGACTCCTACGCCAAGCGTGTGCTTGAGCAGGAGGGCGGCATCAAGCTCCAGGACAAGCGTTCGTACAAGGACTGGGTGGACGCGGACACCACCAAGATCGACGCGATGTCCAAGATCGAGCTCACGCTGCTCAACGAGATGGAGCAGAAGGCCCGCGAGCTGCGCAACGAGTCCGAGCAGGCGGCCATCCTCAACGGTGCGCTGATCCTGCTCGTCCTCGGTGTCTCGCTCGTCGGCGCCTTCGTCGTGGCCCGGTCCATGATCCGCTCGCTGCGGCGCCTCCAGGACACCGCGACCAAGGTCGCCCAGGACCGGCTGCCCGAGCTCGTCAAGCAGCTCTCCGAGGCCGACCCGCAGGACGTCGACACCTCCGTCGAGTCCGTCGGTGTGCACTCCAGGGACGAGATCGGCCAGGTGGCCGCGGCCTTCGACGACGTGCACCGCGAGGCCGTCCGCCTCGCCGCCGAGCAGGCGCTGCTTCGAGGCAACGTCAACGCGATGTTCACCAACCTCTCGCGCCGCTCCCAGGGTCTTATCCAGCGCCAGCTCTCGCTCATCTCCGAGCTGGAGTCGCGCGAGGCCGACCCGGACCAGCTTTCCTCGCTCTTCAAGCTCGACCACCTCGCGACCCGCATGCGCCGTAACGGCGAGAACCTCCTCGTTCTCGCCGGTGAAGAGCCCGGCCGTCGCTGGACCCGGCCCGTTCCGCTCGTCGACGTGCTGCGTGCCGCCGCGTCCGAGGTGGAGCAGTACGAGCGCATCGAGCTCTCCGCGGTCCCGACGACCGAGGTCGCCGGACGCGTGGTCAACGACCTCGTGCACCTGCTCGCCGAGCTGCTCGAGAACGCGACGTCGTTCTCCTCTCCGCAGACCAAGGTCAAGGTCACCGGTCACGCGCTGCCCGACGGGCGTGTGCTGATCGAGATCCACGACACCGGCATCGGCCTCTCCCCCGAGGACCTCGCCGCGATCAACGAGCGGCTCGCGTCGCCGCCCACCGTGGACGTCTCGGTCTCGCGCCGCATGGGTCTGTTCGTGGTCGGCCGTCTGTCGCAGCGCCACGGCATCCGCATCCAGCTCCGTCCTTCGGACTCCGGCGGCACGACCGCGCTCGTCATGCTGCCCATCGATGTCGCCCAGGGCGGCAAGAAGGCGCCGAACAAGCCCGGTTCCCCCGCCCCCGGCCAGAGCGGTGGCCCCGTCGCCGCGCAGGCCTCCGCGGGTGCCGCGGCCGCGCGTCGTGGTGTCGGCGCCGGGAATGGTGCCGGGAACGGTGCGCCCGGCTCGGCGGGTCCCGCGGGCCCCGCGGG